>JBCCMA010000133.1:0-9876 GCA_039026595.1 Pseudomonadota bacterium | reverse complement strand
ATGATGCAGCCCATTCTCGGCGGCGCCAACGCAAGGCCGTTTGTTACGCATCACAACGCTCTCGACATGCCGCTCTATCTGCGGATTGCGCCCGAGCTGTACCTGAAGCGATTGACGGTGGGCGGGTTCGAGCGGGTCTATGAAATCAACCGCAATTTCCGCAATGAAGGCTTGTCCACTCGGCATAACCCCGAGTTCACGATGCTGGAGGTGTATCAGTCCTACGGCGATGTCGAGGACATGATGGCGCTGACCGAAAATCTGGTCAGATCGCTCGCGATCGAACTGTGGGGTCAACACGCCGGCGAATATCAGGGTGCGGAAATTGATCTTGGGCCGGCGTTTGCCCGCCTGACGGTGGTCGAGGCGATCGCGCGACATTGCCCTGACTTCGATGTGTCGCGCGCGCGAGACCTCGAGCATCTTCGCTCACTGTGCACGACGCTCGGTATTCCTGTGGACGAACGCTTTGGCGCGGGGAAGCTGCAAATCGAGATCTTCGAGAAAACCGCCGAAGACAAACTCATCGCGCCCACTTTCATCACCGCTTATCCCACCGAGGTCTCTCCGCTGTCGCGGCGCAATGACGACGATCCGTTCCTGGCGGACCGCTTCGAGTTTTTCGTCTGCGGACGCGAGATTGCCAACGGGTTTTCTGAACTGAACGACCCGGAAGATCAGGCTGAGCGATTTCACGCGCAGACAGCCAACAAGGACGCCGGGGACGACGAGGCGATGGAGTTCGATGCGGATTACATTCGAGCTCTCGAATACGGTATGCCGCCCGCAGGCGGATTGGGGGTCGGGATCGACCGGCTCGCCATGCTGTTCGCCGATGCGCCGTCGATTCGCGATGTTCTGCTGTTCCCGCACATGCGCCCTGAGGCCTGAGCGCTACTCTGCGGTTGGCGCGAGTTCCGGGATCGCGTACGGAAGCGCGAGCGGATCACCCAGGGGATGGTGCGCGTCTCCGGCGACCAGCGCTGCGTCGCTGAATCTTAGTTGCAGGGACACGAGGACACGGTCGCTACCCACGACCACGACTTTTCCCGCCGCGCTTCCGCCGGCTACCCGCACGGTGTCGCCGACGTTGACGGTGGCGTGGGGCCGATGGGCGTAGGCGAGCAGGCGGCGTTTGCTCTTCCCGAGGAAGTGGGTGCGCGCCACGATCTCCTGCCCGGTGTAACAGCCCTTTTTAAAATCCACACCGCCGAGAAGATCAAGGTTGATCATCTGGGGCACGAAAAGATCGCGGGTGCGCTCGTCGATCAGAGGCATGCCGGCCTCTGCGGCGCGCGCCTCAAGGTTTGGGTCTGTGATCGAAAAGACGCCACCGTCTGGCAGAGGCACATCCACTGACCGATCCGATGAAATGGTTTCGAAACGAACCTTTGCGCGCAGAATGTAGCGGCTCAAATGAGCGATGAGATCGTCCCGACCTCGGCGCGGCGTCCAGAGCTCGATGCCGTCGTCGCAGGCGACCAGAACGGCCAGCGCGAGCGTGCGGCCTTTTGGTGAACAGAATGCCCCGAAAAGAGTGTCTTTGTCGGTCAGCGTGGAGACGTTGCCGGTGAACTGTCCGTTCAGGAACGTCACAGCGTCGGCCCCGGACACCCGCACCGGGTCATATATTGTGTCTGAACTCACATAACGCTCCCAATGACCTGCCGTAACGATGCATGCCGCATTGCAACGCGGCCGTTATATGAGTGACAATACTGGGGCACAGAGTCTTGGTAAACCGCAGGAGCGACGCCGCAATGCCCGATTCATTCCGGCCGGATTCTCAGCACGGGCCTACGCGACAAACCGGTGTTGAAGGTGATGAAACCGTCCCGGCCTCCGACGCACCGGTCGCGGGCTTCGCAACGACGCCAGGGTTGCCCACCGCGAACGTGGAAGCCGATAAATCGGAGGACCAAATCAAACAAGATGACCGCGACGAACCGATCGAAATAGGCGGCCGCGATGGTCCCGAGCCCACGCGGTTTGGCGACTGGGAAAAGAACGGTCGCTGCATCGACGTTTAGGGGATTAACGTTTTTATGAGCACCCGGCCGCGGCCCCTCTCACCGCACCTACAGGTTTACCGGCCTCAGATCACGTCGGTTACGTCCATCACTCACCGCGCCACCGGTCTTTTGCTCGCGGCGGGTTTTGTATTGCTGACGTACTGGCTTCTGGCACTTGCCACCGGCCCAGAGGCGTACCTGAATGCAAACGCGTTCTTCGCGTCGTGGATTGGTCGGGCGTTGGTGGGTGGCGTGGTCTTCAGCTTTTTCTATCATTTGTGCAACGGCATTCGCCATCTGGCATGGGACACCGGGCGCGGCCTTGAAATAGAGGTGGCACGCCGAACCGGCTGGTTCGTGATCTGGGGCGGCATCGTAATGACCGTCGTTTTTTATCTTCTGGTGTTCGGTGTATTCCGGGGTGGTGCGTCGTGAGTCGCGAAACACCGCTCGGTCGAGTGCTGGGTCTTGGCTCAGCCAAAGATGGCACCGAGCACTTCTGGGCGCAGCGGGTCAGTTCCGTTGCGGTTGCGGGCCTCGGTCTCTGGTTTGTGATCGCACTCGGTATGCTTGTGGCGCAGGGCGCGGCGTATACCGATGTGCTCGAATGGTTGGCGTCGCCGCTTCGCGCGGCTGCGATGCTCGCGTTCATTGTGACGCTGGCCTACCACTCGACCCTGGGTGTTCAAGTGGTGATTGAAGATTATGTTCACGGCGCGCCCAAAGTGGTGGCTCTGATTCTGCAGCGTTTCGTTCACATCGGCGCGGCGCTTGCCGCCTGCGTCGCCGTCCTGCGAATAATGCTGGGCGCTTGATTCAATACGGTTAACCGCGATGACCAAAGAATACGAATTTATCGACCACACCTACGACGTTGTTGTCGTGGGCGCCGGCGGCGCTGGCCTGCGCGCCACCCTCGGCCTTGCCGAAGCCGGTTTGTCCACGGCGAACATCACCAAGGTCTTTCCGACACGCAGCCATACGGTTGCCGCGCAGGGCGGCGTGAGTGCGGCCCTCGGCAACATGGGCCCGGACGATTGGCGCTGGCACATGTATGACACCGTCAAGGGATCGGACTGGCTGGGCGACCAGGACGCGATTGCGTATATGTGTCGGGAAGCGCCAAGCGCCGTCATTGAACTTGAGCATTATGGTGTGCCGTTTTCGCGGACCGAGGATGGTCGGATCTATCAGCGGCCTTTTGGCGGCATGACCACTGAGTTCGGCAAGGGCACCGCACAACGTACCTGTGCCGCCGCCGACCGCACTGGCCACGCGATGCTGCACACGCTTTATCAGCAGTCGCTCAAGAACGACGCCGAGTTTTACATCGAGTACTTCGCGATCGACCTGATCATGGAAGACGGCAACTGCCGCGGTGTGGTCGCGCTGAATATGGCGGACGGCACGCTCCATCGATACCGGGCGCACAAGGTGATTTTGGCGACGGGCGGATACGGCCGCGCCTATTTCTCATGCACATCGGCGCACACGTGCACCGGTGACGGCAATGCGATGGTGTCGCGTGCCGGACTGCCTCTGCAGGACATGGAGTTTGTGCAGTTTCACCCGACGGGCGTGTACGGCGCCGGCTGCCTGATCACCGAAGGCGTGCGCGGCGAGGGCGGCTATCTGACCAACTCGGATGATGAGCGCTTCATGGAGCGCTACGCGCCCAATGCAAAAGATCTGGCGTCGCGCGACGTCGTCAGCCGGTCGATGACCATCGAGATCCGTGAAGGTCGCGGGGTCGGTAAGGATTCTGATCACATTCACCTGCACCTCGAACATCTCGGCGCTGAGGTGATTCAGGAACGCCTTCCCGGCATCGCGGAAACGGCGCGGATTTTTGCGGGTGTTGACGTGACAAAAGCGCCCATCCCGGTTTTGCCGACCGTGCACTACAACATGGGTGGCATTCCGGCCGTCTGGAACGGGGACGTGGTGGATCACACCAATGGCCAGGATCGGGTTGTCGAGGGGTTGATGGCGGTTGGCGAAGCGGCCTGCGTATCGGTCCACGGTGCAAACCGGCTTGGATCCAATTCGCTGCTCGATCTGGTGGTCTTCGGTCGCGCGGCCGCCCGCCACTGCCAGGAGACCGTTAAGCCGAATGTGCGCCATCGGGAACTGCCGAAGGACGCCGGTGAAAACGCCATCGAACGTCTCGACCGTTTGCGGTATGCCAACGGATCACGCGGGACGGCCGAAATCCGGCTCGAAATGCAGAAGACCATGCAAAACGATGCGGCGGTTTTCCGCACCGGTGAGTCGCTGGATGAAGGTGTCGAGAAAATGCAGGCGGTCTTCGACTCGTTCTCCGACGTGAAGGTGACCGACCGTGGCCTCATCTGGAACACCGATCTGATCGAAACACTCGAACTGGACAACTTGCTGCCGCAGGCGATGGCAACGATTTGCTCCGCGCAGAACCGCAAGGAATCGCGCGGCGCGCAGGCCCGGGAGGATTACCCGGACCGCGATGACGAGAACTGGATGAAGCACACCCTCGCGTTTGTGGACGACAAGGGACAGGTCGATTTCGAGTATCGTGAGGTGGAACTGGACACGCACACGACCGATATTGATACCATCCCCCCGAAAGCGCGCGTGTACTAGAACCAGACAGGGACCGACTAAACATAAGGCAGAGCCATGGCGAAATTTCGACTACCGAAGCATTCCCGTTACACGAAGGGTCAGTCTTTCAAGTCTGACACCCAGAGTCGGGTTCGGCACTTCAACATTTATCGCTACGACCCGCACAGCGGGGATAACCCACGCATCGACCGCTATGAAGTGGACCTCGACGCGTGCGGTCCGATGGTTCTGGACGCCCTGATCAAGATCAAAAATGAAGTGGATCCCACACTGACGTTCCGGCGGTCGTGCCGCGAAGGCATTTGTGGCAGCTGCGCCATGAACATCGGTGGCGTAAACACGCTTGCCTGCACGCGCGCACTCGAAGATCTGAAGGGCGAGGTGAGTATTTTCCCGCTGCCCCACATGCCGGTGATCAAGGACCTCGTCCCGGACCTGACCAATTTCTACGCACAGTACGCGTCGATCAAACCGTGGCTGCAGTCCAGAACGCCGCCCCCGCCGGATCGCGAGCGTCTCCAGTCTAAGGAGGACCAGGAGAAGATCGACGAACCGTCCGCCTGCATCCTCTGTGCGTGCTGCTCAACAAGCTGCCCGAGTTACTGGTGGAACTCCGATCGGTATCTGGGCCCGGCCATTCTGATGCAAGCCTACCGATGGATCGTTGACAGCCGTGATGAAGCGACCGGTGAGCGTCTGGACGATCTGGAAGATCCGTTCCGCCTGTATCGGTGCCACACCATCATGAACTGCACCAACACGTGTCCGAAGGGTCTGAATCCGGCCAAGGCCATCGCCGAGACCAAGAAACTGCTCGTCGAACGGCGTCACTGACCGGGGTGTCGGCCACGACACCACAGCTCGATCCGGCCCGCGAGCGAGCGCGTCTGAAATGGTTGTGCCGTCGCGGCATGCGGGAGCTGGATCTGGTGATGGAAGGTTGGTTGCTCGCGCGGTGGGACGGGGCCTCTGCGGCCCAGCGCAACGCATTTTGTGACCTGTTACAACGACCCGATCCCGAAATTTTTGATTATCTGACGGACCGCGCCACCCCGGCGACGCCGGATCTGAAGGAATTGATCGATGCCCTCAAGCGCCTCCACCACGCTGGTCATTGAGCCACAGCGTTTCTTCGTCGCTCTGTACGGGCTGACGGGCATTGCGGTGGTGCTTACCTTGGTATCGACGAATGCCGCAACCGGCCTGACTCTGGTTGCCGGCCTGTGGCTTGCCCTGTGTACCTGGCGTGCGGCGATGGACCCCATCGGATCGTCGACCGTCCGCATGGTGTACCAGACCGGCCAGCCGCAGGTGCATGCCTGGATCAACGGTCGCTGGTATCGACAAGCCTCCGTCGAGGTTCAGGCCAGCTGCCGCTGGTTCGCCCGATTGATCCTCTCCGTGCCCGGCCAGCGACTCCCGCTGCTGGTCTTCTGGCCGGTGACGTCGACCGCGACGCTGCGCGAACTCCGGCTCTGGAGCCGTTCGGTGCGAGCGCACGCGTAGCCCCTGCCGAGCTCCGTTGATAAACTCGCGCGCGCATGCAAACCGCGCGAACTAATCCAATTCAGACGGGTCTATGATTCTGGCAGTACGGCTGGCTCAGCAGGGACGGCGTCCCTGATGGGCGAAAAAAACAATGATCAGGTGCTGGTCGAGCGCGTCAAGCAGGGTGATCGCGGTGCGTTCGACCTGCTGGTGCTCAAATACCAGCACAAGATAGTGAAACTGGTCATGCGTTACGTTCGCGATTCAGCCGATGCATTGGACGTGACCCAGGAGGCCTTCCTGAAGGCTTACCGGGCGTTGCCGCGATTTCGTGGCGACAGCGCGTTTTATACCTGGCTATATCGTATCGCCATCAATACCGCCAAGAACTATCTGGTCGCGCAGAAGAGGCGACCGCTGGACTACAACCTGGATCTGCAGGATCCCGAGCAATACGACATGCACGCGCGATTGAAAAACGTGGACTCTCCGGAGCACGTCACCTTATCCGAAGAGATTCGCAACACAGTCAATAAGGCAATCAATGACCTGCCCGAGGACTTGCGCACGGCCATTGTGCTGCGTGAGATCGAGGGCATGAGCTATGACGAGATTGCCCAGACCATGGAGTGCCCCATCGGCACGGTTCGTTCTCGCATTTTCCGTGCGCGGGAAGCGATCGACAAACAACTCAAACCCATCGTGGACGGGGGGCTTGGTAAATGACCGACAAGATCGACGCACAAATTTCGGCGTTTATTGACGATGAACTGATCACCGAGGAGAGCGAATTGCTGGTCCGACGATTGTGCAGTGACCCCGCGATGCGCCAGACCGCCGCCCGCTACACCATGATCGGTGATGCCCTGCGCGGGTCGCTTGACGCGGTCAGGCTCGATCTGAACAACGCGGTGATGGATGCGATTGATGAGAATGCAGAGTCGTCCGCCGCGCCTGATTCGGCCGACCAGCCCGCGGCGCGGCCGTGGGGCCGACTGCTTGGCGGCGGAGCCATCGCCGCTGCGGTCGCGGTTGTGGCCATCACCGCTCTGCAACCGGATCCGGCGAAGCCGGGTTTGTCCACGGCAGACACACTGTCGGTGACCGCCGGCGCGATCAGTGGTGAGGTGGTGCCCTCGAACGATACATCTCAGCCGCTTGGGCTGACCCCGACCCCAGGTCTGCGACGTGCGGGCAACGCCGCTGCATTGGACGATTACGTGCTCTTGCACAACCAGTACGCGCAGCGCCCGGTTCATCGGCCGGTCCGCTTCCGCGCTCTGGTGGTGCCCGCGGAGGTCGAGGGCGAGTCGGCCACCTCCCGTCGCACTTCAAAGCCCTGAGCGGTGCGCAGCGTCGTGTCTCGGTGTGGGCCCATCTTTGCGCTGGTTCTGGCTGGTCTGGGCCCGTCGATTGAAGCGGCTGACACGCCGCTGGATTGGTTTACGCACATGGACGATGCGGTGCGCAGCCTGAACTACCGCGGCGACCTCATTCACGCCCACGATGGCGATGTCGATTCGCTTGAGGTGGTGCACGCATTACGCGATGGCGTGGAGCATGAGCGGGTGACGACACTGAACGGCGCCGCGCAGGAGAGTATCCGCCGCGGGGACGAATTCGAGGTCACCACACCCCGCAGCACGGCGTTGCCTCCGGATCTGCTGACGATGGGCAATCCTCTGGTGGCGATGTTGCCCGAGTATCGGGATGTGCTTGCCGAACACTATGAGTTTCGTCATCGACCGGACAGCGGGCAGGTCGCCGGACGCCGCGTGCACACGCTCACGATGGCGGCGCGCGACGAGTTTCGATACGGCTATCGGTTTCAGTACGACGTCGAAACAGGGCTGCCACTGAAGTATGAATTGATCGATCGGGCGGGGCGCAGCCTTGAGACCGTCATGTTCTCAAGGATCGAGGTCAACTCGCCGCTGGACGCCGAAGCGTTTCGTTCGAGGCTGACTCAATCCGGCCGTGAGGGCTTTCGAACCATCCGTCTCGCGCGACCGTCCGCGGGCGACAGCGGCGTTGCCGTGAGCGAGAGTGAGGCGCGCTTCGGCGTTGAGCGACTGCCTGCCGGGTTTTATCTCACCGTTGTGACGCGCCATGACAATATGCCGGGCGGTGCCGAGCATCTGGTTTACACCGACGGTATGGCCAGCATTTCGGTCTTTGCCGAGCAGCATGCACAGAAGCGAGAAACCATGTCCGGGCTGTTATCAATGGGCGTCGCCAACGCGTTCGGCGTCCGGCTCGGTGAGTATCAGATCACGGTCATCGGCGAAGTGCCGGCTGCAACGGTCGAGCGTGTCGGACAGTCGATCAAGCCGAGGCCGTGACCGAACTGACGCTCTATACGCGGCGCGCGTGCCCGCTGTGCGACGAAATGATGCTGGATCTGGAGCTCGCGCTGCGCGGACGGCCCATGACGTTTCGAACGGTCGATATCGACTCCAGTGCCCGTCTTGTCGAGACCTATGGGTTGCGGATTCCGGTTCTTTGTCACGGTGATGACGTGCTGTGCGAGGGCCGGTTCGAGGCAGCGACGCTGACGGCCCTGCCCGGATACGGAGCGTAACGCCGAGGCGGGTCTCGCGCGTTATACTGAGCAGGTTTGGCGGCACCGTCGTGTCCGCTGTCCTGGACAGTTCATGAAAAACATCCGTAACTTCTCGATCATCGCGCACATCGACCATGGCAAGTCGACGCTGGCCGATCGCTTTATCCAGATTTGTGGGGGTCTGAGCGAACGCGAGATGTCGGCGCAGGTGCTCGACAGCATGGATCTGGAGCGCGAGCGCGGTATCACCATCAAGGCCCAGAGCGTTTCGCTGCCATTCAAATCCAAAGACGGCACCACTTACCAGCTCAACTTCATCGATACCCCCGGTCATGTTGATTTCTCCTATGAGGTCTCGCGCTCTCTGGCGGCCTGCGAAGGCGCGCTTCTGGTCGTGGACGCCGCGCAAGGGGTCGAGGCGCAGAGCGTCGCGAACTGCTACACCGCCATCGAGCAGGGTCTCGAGGTCCTGCCGGTTCTGAACAAGATCGATCTGCCGCAGGCCGATACCGCTCGGGTCAAGAATGAGATCGAGGAGATCATTGGCATCGACGCGGCGGATGCGTTGGAGGTCAGCGCGAAGAGTGGTCTGGGTGTCGAGGACTTGCTGGAGGAACTGGTTCAGCGTGTGCCGGCACCATCGGGTGATCCGGACGGGCCGCTTCAGGCTCTGATTATCGATTCGTGGTTTGACAACTACGTGGGGGTGGTCTCTTTGGTGCGTGTCGTCAATGGCACGCTGACCAAAGGCGCAAAGATTCGGGTCATGTCGACGGGGCGCAGCCATCTGGCAGACCGTGTGGGCATCTTCAGCCCGAAGATGAACGATCGGGAGGCCCTTGCGACGGGCGAGGTGGGCTTCATGATCTCGAGCATCAAGGAGATCAACGGGGCACCGGTGGGCGATACGCTCACCGAGGAGCGCCGTCCCTGTGCCACGCCACTGCCGGGCTTCGAAGAGGTCAAGCCGCGGGTGTTTGCAGGCTTGTTTCCCGTTAATTCAGATGATTACACGGGTTTCCGCGAAGCATTGGAGAAACTTCGCCTCAATGACGCGGCCCTGTTTTTCGAGCCTGAAACCTCAGCCGCACTGGGGCTCGGGTTCCGTTGCGGGTTCCTGGGCATGCTGCATATGGAGATTGTTCAGGAGCGGCTCGAGCGCGAGTACGATCTGGAACTGATTACCACCGCACCCACCGTCATCTATGAGGT
>JBCCMA010000132.1:0-9933 GCA_039026595.1 Pseudomonadota bacterium | reverse complement strand
GATCGAACCGTCCCATTCAGAAATAAGTCCATAAGAAACAGTTAGTTAGTATTTTCGGTGAATTTGGCACGCTTAGTGCTTTGACTACTTCGAACACACTGCATTCCTGGAGCAAGCACGCATGGGCATCTTCTCTCGCTTCACAGACATCGTGAACTCAAATATCAACGCCATCCTCGACAAGGCTGAGGACCCTGAAAAGCTGGTCCGCCTGATGATTCAGGAGATGGAGGACACGCTGGTTGAGGTGCGGACCGCCGCCGCGCGATCCATCGCTGACAAAAAGCACCTCAACCGGAAACTGGACCAGCTCGAGCGCGGAGAGCGCGAGTGGCACAACAAGGCTGAGTTGGCCATTGCCAAGGGTCGCGATGATCTGGCCAAGGCCGCTCTGTCCGAGAAGGCGCGTGCCACCGAGTCGGTCGAGGCACTGAAGGCTCAATACGCCAACGTGGATGAAGGATTGGGCAAGCTGAACGAAGACATCACGCGTCTCGAGGAAAAGCTGGCCGACGCCAAGACCCGCCAGAAGGCACTGGTCATGCGCCATCAGACCGCTTCGTCGCGTCTCAACCTGCGCAAGCAGATCCACGAGAACAAGATCGATGACGCGCTGGTCCGGTTCGAGCAGTTTGAGCGCAAGATGGAAGGTATGGAAGGTCGCATCGAAGCCTACGACCTCGGCGCGAAAAAGGACCTGCGGCGCGAGTTTGCCGATCTGGAATCGGAGGAGTCCATCGAGCAGGAACTTGCGGCTCTGAAGAAGAAAATGGCCGGCGGTGCCGAGTAGTCATTGCGCCACGTCGATAAACCTGAGGAGAGGCAATGAGTGAGCTGTTTGGCATCTTGTTCCTGACGATCGTACTGCCGCTGGGGTTGATCCTTCACTACGTGACGAAGTGGAAAACCTCCAAGAGCCTGTCGACCGAAGACGAACGAATGCTTGAGGAAATGTGGGAAAGCGCGCAGAAGATGGAAAGCCGGATTAACGCGCTGGAAACGATCCTGGATAATGAAGTTGCAGACTGGAGGAAAAGAACATGAGCGGCCATCGTTACGGCAGAGGGCTTTACAAGGACAGCGAAGACGGCGTGTGGATGGGGGTGTGCGCGGGGCTCGCGAACTACTTCGACCTCAGCAGCAACGGCGTGCGAATGATTGTTGTCTTGCTGGCGCTGTTCATGTTCTGGCCCGTGTTCCTGACCTACGTTGTGGCCGGTTTCCTGTTACGGCATCGACCACTTCGCTACAGCGGGCGCGATGAGCGCGACTTTTGGCGCCGTAATTCGACCATCGGGAGAACGCATTGAACCAGGGGCACAATTCAGACTTTGATCCGCGGCATCTGTACCGCGATACGCAAAACAAGTCGTTTGCCGGCGTCTGCGCCGGGATTGCAAAGCACTTCGGTTTTGCGGTCGGGCCCACCCGGTTCGTGACGCTTGTCGCCATCATGATGACGCTGCCGCTGGGCCTGTTTCTCTATATTGGCGCCGCGATCCTTTTGAAGCCGATGCCCAACGAGTCGTTCAAGAACCGTCAGGAAGAGGTATTCTGGCAGGAAATCCGGCGCTCGCCCAAAGCCACATTTTCAAACGTGCGCTTTCGGCTGCGGCAGATCGACAAAAGCCTCCAGAGACTGGAGCGCTACGTGACCTCGTCGCGATTTGCGACAGACCGCGGGTTTCGGGATCTTGAGGCCGAAGATCGCGCTTCCCGTACTTCAACCTGATCGGAGACCGCCATGTTCAGTACCCCTTTCCCGATGATAATGCTGGCGATTCTGGTCGGCGGCACGGTGGAGCTCACCCGTATGTACTACAAGAATCGACGACTTGAGCGCGAAAAACCTCAGCCCGATGAATTGACGCAGCGCAAGCTTTCACAGCTTGAAGAACGTGTTCGTGTCCTGGAGGCGATCGTCACCGACGGCCGCCACGATTTGAAGCGTGAGATTGACCAGCTTTAGCGCGAGGCGTTGATCGCCCCGTACTCCCCCGACTGGCCGGCGCTGTTGCGCCGGTTTTTTGTGCGTAAACCGGGATGCTTTTGTGAGCGGTCAGGCCTAGTCTTGCGCTGTTCCTACGTTCACAGGAGTGACCAAGACATGGTCTCCACCCGCGCAAGCCTCACCCTTCTGACGATCCTCGTTGCGGCCATTCCGCTTGGCCTTTCCGGCGTTAGTGCTTCGGATCGCGCGCGATCCGGGAAAACGCCGGTGGAGTTGCCCGAGTTCACACAAACCGCCGAATCGGCGTGGATCAACGGTGGCCCTCTTGTGCGCAGCGATCTTGCCGGACGCGTCACACTGGTCGATATCTGGACATTCGAATGCTGGAATTGTTACCGCTCGATCCCATGGCTAAAGACGCTTGAATCGCAATTTGATGCGGAGGACTTCGGTATCGTGGGCATCCACACGCCGGAGTTCGAACATGAGAAAGACCGCGGACGCGTCCTCTCAAAAGCCGCCGAATTCGGTGTCACGCATCCGGTCATGCTCGATAACGATTTCGGGTACTGGCGCGCGCTAAATAATCGCTATTGGCCAGCGTTTTACATCGTGGACCGCAAAGGTCGAATCCGCGGCCGCTTTGTCGGCGAGACGCATGCTGGCGACAAGCGCGCACAATCCATAGAAGCGCTCATTGCCGAATTGATCGCTGAACCCGCCTAAGCTCAGGCCGCGTCGACCGTGCGAGCGATCTGGCTGTGGCCCTTTTGCTGAGCGGCCTGGAGCGCTTTTTCGGCGCGGCGCAACACAGTTGTCGTGTCGTACAGGCGCGTGGGTGGAACGGTCGTGACGCCGATACTGACCGTAACCCGATCGGTGTCGGGTGCTGAGGGCAGCGGCAGGCACAACGACGTAATGGCCTTGCGGATGCGATCCGCGAATTGACGGCCGATGCTCCCGTCGGCTTCAGGCATGACGATCGCAAATCGGGTTTCATCGACCCGGGCGGCGTAATCCCCGGCACGCCGCAGGACGTCACCGACGGCCTCGAGCATGGCGGCGAGTGCTTTCTCGCGACCGTCCTCGTCGTACTGCGCATCGAATGCCCGGCGGTGGTCGACCTCGCCGACAAGAACCGTCACCTTCTTCTTGCTGCGCAGCGCCCGCTTGATTTCGTCGTCGAGGCGGGCCGTGAAGCCCTTCATGTCGGGACGAGAGAACGCATCGGCGCGCTTCGCCTCCGCATCCTTGGCGTCCAGTTCGTCCTGGCTTCGCTCTGCATGTTTTTGCAGTTGGGCGAGTTTGGTTTTTGCGGCCTGATTTTGCTGATGCGCTTTTTTCAGGTGGAACTCGCTGTCCGCCAGTTTTTCTTTCAGTTCAGAGCGCGCGACCTGAAGCGCAGACATGTTGTCGCGCGCCGCGGTGAGGTGAGATTGATGCTCGAGCAATTGGACCTTCGCTTTGCGCAGTTCCAGAAACAGCCACACGGCCAGAGCGACCGCGGCGAGTGCGATCAGACTCATAAGTATCGTCATGATTTGTTCTTCTTTTATCGTGGGCATCCTTCCTCACCATGCAACTGGCGCACTCGCGCATCGTCTGCGGGCAGGTCGGGATGCGTGCGTTCATTGACCTATGCATAAGGCTAGGCGAATTGTGGCTTTGAAACAGCGAACTGGGTCGCGTTTCAAGCTTTTCGCAGTCTTGCGGGGGGCACTTGAATCAGCGATAGTCCCGGCTTCAATCGCTCGCGGGAGACCCCGTGCCCCAGTTGGACGCGGCACAACTCGACGATTTTTTTTCGGCGTTGCCGCCCGAGGCGCTGCTGGGCAGCCGCTACGGTATTGAGCGCGAGACGCTCCGCGTTGACCTGTCAGGTTCGCTCGCCACGACGCCGCATCCCAAGGCGCTTGGCTCGGCACTTACGCACCCGTCGATCACCACCGATTATTCCGAAGCGCTGTTGGAATTTGTCACAAAAACAGCGGCCACCCCCGACGTGGTGATCGGGCTATTAAGCGACCTGCATCAATTCACATCCAACGTGCTCGGCGACGAGCGGTTGTGGCCATTGAGTATGCCGGGCGCGCTCCCTCCCGCGGTGGATATTCCGTTGGCCAATTACGGCACGTCAAACGTTGGGCAGATGAAAACCGTTTACCGACGCGGACTGGGTCATCGCTACGGGCGGCCGATGCAGACGATCGCAGGTGTGCATTTCAATTTTTCGCTGACGTCGACATTCACCCGTCAGCTTGCCGCACTGCGGGGTGATGGACGCCCGGCCGACATTGCGCAGTCCGCAGCCTACTTCGTTCTCCTTCGTAACGTGCGTCGTTACGCGTGGCTGATCCTCTACCTCTTTGGCGCGTCTCCGGCCGTGTGTCGGTCGTTCCTTGAGGGGCGCGAAAGAGGACTGCAACTGTTTGATGACACGACGTTGTATCTGCCTAATGCAACGTCATTGCGGATGAGCGATATCGGCTACAGCAACTCCGCGCAGTCGCGGCTTAACATCTCCTGCAATAGCCTCGAGGAGTATGTCGGTGGGCTGACGCGCGCCATCCAAACGGCTTATCCGGCCTACGCGGATATCGGCACGATCAAAAACGGCGTGTGGCAACAGCTTTCCACGAGCATTTTGCAGATTGCGAACGAGTTCTACAGTGTCGTGCGCCCCAAGCGAGTTGCACGAAGCGGCGAGAAGCCAACCAGCGCACTGAGAGAGCGCGGTGTTGAGTACGTTGAGATCCGTGCGCTTGATGTCAATCCGTTTGAGCCCGTCGGAATCAGCGCTGATCAGATTCGCTTTCTCGAGTGCTTCCTGTTGATGTGTGCAGTTGGCAACTGCGACGTGATTGGGCCCGTTGAGCAGGTCGAAATCGATGCCAATCAACTCACGGTCGCCAGGGAGGGCCGGTCGCCACGTTTACCGATGACCCGGCATGGCGAAGCGACCACGCTTTACCTGTGGTCTCAGGACCTTTTCGATCGTCTCGAGCCAATCGCCGCCTCCTGCGATGACGCGGCCGGAGGCTCGGTCTACGTGAACACCATTGCGGCTTACCGAAAGTCGGTTGCCGACCCGTCGCTCACGCCCTCAGCGCGGGTGCTGGAACTGATGCGAGAGCGGCGCCTTGGACATGCTCGTTTTGGTGTGGACCTGGCTCAGCAGCACGCAGACGTCTTTGCCGGTCTGCCACCCTTTGAACCCGCCCGCGCCGCCGAAATGGAGGGCCTGGCCGCGCAATCGCTGGCACAGCAGGCCGAGGTTGAAGCTGACGACGATATTGACTTCAAAACCTACCTTGAGCGCTACTACGCGCAGCCCTGACGAGCGGGGAACTGCCTTTCACATAAGCTAACGGCCACCAGTTTGAGACTGTGGTCACGGCGCCTTGAGTGGGGCGGTGCGAGAGTGCGGGATCGGAGAATCCTGAGGCGCCCGCGCCCGAACGCATGGTAGAACCACCACAACATCAGACCGAGATCGTCCTGGCGGTGCGCGAGCGCTACCTGGCGCGCGTACTGATGCGTGGGCTCTCCGCCCCGGACCGAACCGTAACGCGTGTGACCAGCGGAAAGGCCGTTCTGGAACGGTTGCCATCCCGTGTCCCTCACGTTCTGGTGGTCGATCTTGACCTCGCGCTGATGAGCGGCGAGGAACTGTGCCGTCGCGTACAGGCGCAGATGCCGGAGCGGCCGTTTCTCACGGTGGTTCTGGCAAGCGGCGCGGAGGATCAATACGGTCATTTCTCCCAGTGGTTTTCGCAGTTTCGGCTTCTCGAAAAACCGATCAGCCTGAACGCGCTCAACGCGCTGATAGAAGAGCACTTGACCGAGGCGGTTGAGTGAGTCACGCAGCGGACACCCATGCGCGCTGCGTCGCGTTGCGGCGCGTTGATTTCGCCCGCTATACGGGACTTGTGAAAAACCTGATGGGTCACGCCACGGCGGTTGTGATCTGCGATTTGACAGGTCGTCGCGCGTGGTCACTCTCGCGGGATGGCAAGAGTGCGTACCGAGAGGCCGTCGACACGCTCAATGCGACCGAACCGCACTGGACCTCGACCGGCGCCACCGTTCGGCGTTTCAAGTTCGGGAACAAACGCTGCGGCTATCTCACGGGCATTCGGAATGACCTGGACGACTCGTGGGGCGTCATGCTGGTCATCATGGACGAGGGTAACTCGGAGGCGCTCGCGGGTTTCGACTCGCTGAGCAACGCCATGCGTTCAATGGCCGCGCTGGTGGCCGACGACGTGGGCTTACTCGACGAACTTGATTCCATGACCGATGAGCTCACGCAGCGCTACGAAGAACTCAACCTGATCTACAACACGCGTGACAGCGTGAAGTACTTTGATGAGGGTCAGGATGCGATCCGCAGTCTTGTCAGAAATATCGCTGAGTACACTCAGTCCAGCTTCTGCGCACTGGTCATGGCAGATCAGAAGCGCGTGCACAGCTTCTCCAACCCCGCGAATCCCCTAAGTCAGGTGGATGCGCTTCGCGAGGTCATTTGCGCGGATGTGTTTTCACACATCGCGTTTCGCAAGGAAGCGCTGATTCACAACGGCGGCCCGCGGCACAGAGATCTGTTGGCCGGTATTGCGTGCAAGCTAATGGGTTGCCCGGTTTTCGACCGTAATAACGACGTGATCGCCACTCTGATGCTGGCCAACCCCGAAACCGCAGCGGACATGAGTAGCTCCGACCGCAAGCTGCTTGAAGTGATGGCGCACAAAGCGTCACGGATCATTCAGGCGAACTACGATTCGCTAACCGGAATGATGACGCGCAACGGATTTGAATATCACCTTGAAACCGGCCTTTACAAGGTGCGTTACAAGAACATTGCGCACACTGTCCTGAACATCAATATCGATCGTCTCCACGTCGTTAACGACACGTGCGGGCACCACGCGGGCGATGCGCTGATCAAGCGGATTGGCGCGGCGATTCACGAGTCGCTGTCCGTGAACGACGTCGCATCGCGTCTTGGGGGCGGTGAGTTTGGCGTGCTTATCGAGGACCGCGAGGACGAGTCACCGGAGGATCAGGCTGACCGTATCCGGGGCGCAATTCGGGACATCGAGTTCTCGTGGGACAAACGCCGGTTCCAGGTCAGCGCAAGTATCGGCATGGCGCCGATGGAGGCGGATGCCCAGAGCGTGCTGGGTGTGCTGAGCGCTGCGGAAGTGGCTTGCGCCGCCGCCAAGGAACTGGGTCGTGACCGGGTTCAGGTCTATCAGGCCGACAACACCATGCTGGTGCGCAGGAAAAACCAGATCCACTGGCTCGGACACCTGCAGAATGCGCTGCGCGAAGATAAGTTCGAACTGTACTGCCAGCCGATTAAACGCACCGGTGACAACGGCCCGATTCACCATGCCGAAGTGCTGCTGCGACTGCGCGACGACGTGCGTGGGATTCTTGGCGCCGATGTGTTTATGGGTTCGGCCGAGCGCTATAACCTCATGCCGGCCATCGATCGCTGGGTCATTCGTAATGCGCTCAAAACGCTGGTGGCCAATCTGCCGCAAAGACTGCTCAAGGAAAAAGTCTGGGCGATTAATCTCTCTGGTCAATCGCTGAGTGACCCGAATTTTCTCCAGTTCATCATTGATGAAACCCGGCGCGCGAAAATTGATCCGTCCAACCTCTGTTTCGAGGTCACCGAGACCGCCGCCGTGGCGAACTTGAAAGCGGCGGGCAAGTTCATAGAAGAGCTCCGCAAGCACGGATTCCAGTTTTCCCTGGATGATTTTGGCAGCGGGCTCAGTTCGTTTGCGTATCTGAAAGCCCTGCCGGTTGACTATCTCAAGATCGATGGCGCGATCGCAAAAGAAGTCGTGGCCGACAGCGTGTCCGCTTCCATGGTCGGGGCGATCAGCCAGGTGGCTCGCGATATGGGGCTCGAGACCATTGCCGAGTACGTCGAGAGCGAGGCGATTGAAGAAAAACTGGATACGCTCGGCGTGAACTACGTCCAGGGCTATGTCGTGGGTCGGCCACAACCTTTGAGAGACGCGCTTGCGGAACTGACGGACGATGTGATCTGCGGTGACGATGTCGACACCGCGTCAGTGCCTGTATTGAAACAGGATGACCCGACCGGCACGTCGGCGTTCGAGCCCCTAGAATCCTGATCCCCAAAAACAAAAGCCCCGCAGTGCGGGGCGATTTTTATTTTTTTTCCTGCTCGCATCGAAGACTAAAACGATGGAACCGCGGACGAATAATTGTTGTGTTGTGGGATATGCAATTGCCGGGCCAAAACGCCGGGGCCATAAAAAACAGAGTGTTACTGGCCCAGCGAGGTATCGCACCGCACCAACTGTAAATCTTGCCGACATGTAACATTTGGCGTCGCACGACGCCAGGCGGGATATTCCAGCGGTCGTCGGGGTCCATATAACTGTGCGGTAACGCACGCCGTTTCCGCGTGTCCCGACGGTATGGTGATCACATGAACGTGAAGTATTACGCGTGCTTTGTCATAAACCACGGCCTGAGCAACCAAGGCCGCGAACTTGGCAGTATCGTTGAAATCGACGATGGCATTGGTGCATCCATGGATCATCAGGATGTGGCCCAGATGCTGGCCGATAGCCTCGATTTTCACGCGGACGACGTAAACGTGTATCACTGGTCCCGCGTGCACTGACACGCTGTCTGTTTGCTACACTGCGGCGCCGCATCCAAGCCGCTGTCCAGATGAAATCCACCAGAGCGCACGCACTGCAAGCGCTGCTTGCCGTTCTTTGCGGGCCACTGTCCTCGCCTGCCTCCGTCGCCCAGTCCGATTCGGCTTCGGACGTGCTTCCCATGGAAGAAATCGAAATCACCGCGCGGCGCATCGGGGGCGCGCGAGAGGTGACCGAGGCGGTCACGTCGGTGACGGCCGACGCGCTGGATGACATGGCCCTACCGGTCGTGACAGACGCGTTGCGAGGGCAGACGGGGGTGTACGTCCAGCAAACGACGCCCGGTCAGGGCACCGCGATTGTGCGTGGATTGAAAGGCTCCGAGGTCTTGCACCTTGTGGACGGGATGCGCTTGAACAACGCGCTGTTCAGAAACGCACCGAATCAGTACCTGGCATTGGTCGATCCATTCATAGCCCAGCGCGTTGACGTTGTGCGCGGTCCGCTTTCCACGATTTACGGTTCGGATGCCATGGGTGGTGCCGTCCAGGTGGTCACCGACCGGCCTTTTCTTGGCGGGGGTGACCTGCGAACAGCTGGCCGCGGCGTTGTGCGCTTCGACGGTCGCACGCTCGGCCGTGTCGCCCATGCGTCAATGTGGGTCGGGCAGGGCGACTGGGGCGGTGGCGGCGCCATCAGCCTGCAGGATCACGACAACGTGCGCGCGGCAGATCGCCGTGCGCAGGCGCCGAGCGGCTACAGAAGCGAAGCGGCGTCCGGGTTCGTGTCGTGGCGCCCGTCGGACAACCAGCGAACCGAGCTGTCTTTCCAGTGGTTAAACCAGCCCTCGACCCCGCGGTTCGATGAGTTGAACGCCGGGTTTGGCCAAAGTGCCCCCGCCTCGGAGGTGTTCCGGTTTGAGCCCAACGCTCGCACGTTTGTTCACTTCGAACACGACGTGAAGGGTTTGTCGCGGTGGCTCGACGACGCCTGGTTGCACGTCGGCTGGCAGCGCATCAGCGACGGCCGCCGCACCCGCGATACCGGTGCCGCAACCACGCGCGAAGAAGATAACCGTAGCGACCTGTTTGGCGTCACCTTCAACGCCGCGGCTGCGCCCTTTGGCATACACGATTTGCAGTACGGCCTCGACCTGTACTACGACACCGTCAGCAGCGTGCGCACCGAAGTGGACGTCAACACCGGACAGCGTGAGAATATCCGCGCACGGTTTCCGGATGGCTCGACGCTGAGTACAGCTGACCTTTACGTGCACGACGATATGACGTTGTCCGACGACTGGTTGCTCACAACCGGTCTGCGCCTGAG
>JBCCMA010000131.1:0-10044 GCA_039026595.1 Pseudomonadota bacterium | reverse complement strand
GCTACATCTTGTTGTTCTAGTTCACGACTTGACCCGCTGCTTCACCGCTGGCGCCGATGTACACGGCGTCGAACGACAAACCGGCGGGCAGGCCGGAGGAGGTCACGGTGCCGAACGTGCCAGTCGCGGTGACCCCGTTGGGGACGTCCGTGACGAGGAACGTGTCACCGACAGACGGTGCAAAGCCGTTCAGCGCGGTGAAATTGATGGTTCCGGCATGCTGGATGCCGGTCGCGCGGATCAGACCACTGTCACCATCGATGCCCACGTTGACCACGCTTCCGGGTTGCATGATCACGCCGCTGGGGAAGTCCACGACGCCGCCGGTGGCGATGTCAAAGTTGAGCGCGGCGTTTACGCCGTTGGCGACATTTAGCAGGGCGCCGTCGCGTGCGCCCAGCGTGGCCCCGTTTTGCACCTGCACCTGGTTCAGGACGAGGTTGCCGAGGTCGGCGATCACACTGCCCTGCAAGATGACATCGCTGATGTTGTTTCCGATGGTTCCGAGACCGCCTCGAATCGAGACCGTATCGGCGATGGTCAGCACGCGGCCCGAGCTCATCGTCACACGCGCCTCGCTGATGACAGCGTTACCCTGGAGCACGATCTCGGCGTTCCCGCCCAGCGTGCCGTCGGTGATGAAGTTAAAGCCAGTCGGTGAGGTCGGCGCGTCGATAGTCGCTGTGCCATTCAACGTGAGATCGCCGGAGACCGACGCGATGATCGCGTTGTTGACCAGCAGATCGCCGGTGTAGGTCATGTTGTCCAGCGCGCTTGGTGATGCCAGCGCAAGCTCGGTGCCCGGCGTACCGTTGATCACCACATCGCGGAACGTCGTGATGCCGACCGTGCGAACGCTGCCCGTGCCGCCGGCAAGGGTCACGCCGTCGCCACCGTTGTCGAACGTGCCGGTCAGACGCAGCTCGCCATTGTTGCTTGCGCCGATCTGATTAGACGCGCTCCAGGACGTGCCCTGGATGACCAGCGCCGTGCCAGCGACGTTGGCGTCCACAACCGCGCCATCAAGAACGAGGTTGGCCGACGTACCGCCAATCGTCCCGTTGCCGCCCTCAATGCGAACGTTGGGACCGATGGTGAGCGTGACACCGCTGTTGG
This sequence comes from Pseudomonadota bacterium, assembly GCA_039026595.1. Lineage (GTDB taxonomy): Bacteria > Pseudomonadota > Gammaproteobacteria > Steroidobacterales > JBCCMA01 > JBCCMA01. Next base: position 8,928 of record JBCCMA010000131.1, on the reverse strand, counting down.
AGAACAGTCGTGGCTCGCTGATCACCCCGTTACCCGCCGCGTTGAACACGACGGTCAGGTCGCCGAGCAAGGACTGGGTGTTGGTGAACACCATGCCCGTCGGCGACGAAGGGGCATTGATCGTCGCTATGCCGTTCACGGTCAGCCCGTTTGAGACTTGCGTGTTGGCGGCGTTCTGGTAATCCAGATCAGCGTTGATCACGGCATTCTCGAAGAAATTGCCGCCCGTCATCCGTAGCGTTGTGCCGGCTGTACCGTTGACCGTGGTATTGCGCAGATTTGCCGAGCTGGGCACGTTGACGCTGTCCGTTGGGCTATCCAGCGTGAATGCCCCGTTGGCGTTGTCGTGGTTGCCGAAGAAACCCAGCGTTCCGCCGTTGCGCGCGCGCAGCGTCTGGGACGCCGTCCACGGGCTGCCGCCGATGCGCAACTCTTCTCCCGCGACGTTTGCGTCTACTGTGCCATTGAAGATGAGCGCAGCCGACAAGTTGCCGATGGTGCCTTTACCTCCGTTGACCGTGATGCCGCTGCCGACGGTGAGCGTGGTGCCGGAACTCGGAAAGAGTCTCGGCTCTGAAATCACGCCGTTGCCCACACCATCAAGGGTGATGGTGCCGGTGCCGGACAGAGTCTGCGTGTTGGAGAACACAAGGCCGCTGGGCGATGTGAACGCGTCGACGGTCATTTGACCGTTGAACGTCAGTCCGTTGGTCACCGTGATGTTCGCACTGTTTTCCAGCAGCATATCGACGTTGAGCTCGCTGCCGGTGAGCGTGTAGCCACCGGCTGGCGCGCGCAGCAGGGTGCCCGGCATACCGTTCAACACCGCCGCATTGATCTGGGCGTTCGACGTCCAGTTAAAGAAGCCGTCGTCTGTGTCGACTGCCAGCGCGTCGCCACCATTGTTCATGGTGCCGAAGAAGCGGATGCCACCACCGTTGACCGCGCTCATCGCGTTGTCCGCGGACCAGCTTGCGCCACCGATGGCGAGCTCCTGACCGTCGACATCGGCGATCATCGTGCCGTTGAAGACCAGGTCGGCGGAAATGCTGCCGATGACGCCATTGCCGCCGAGCACGGCGATGTTCGGACCCACAGTCAGCGTGGTGCCGGATGCCGGGAAAAGCCGCGTTTCGCTCTGCACACCGTTACCGGTGCCGTCGAGTCGAATGGTGCCGCTACCCACGAGCGACAGACTCTCCTGGAAAATCAGGCCGGTGGGCGAGATCGGCGCTGTGATCAGCATGTCGCCGTTGTAGGTCAGTCCACCAAAGACGTTGACATTCGCTGCGTTCGCGATCGACACATCGACGTTGAGCACATCATCGGTCCACGTGTATCCCCCGGTGGGGATCAGCATGGTGGTGCCGACGGTTCCATTGATGGTCGCATTGTTGATTTGGGAGGCGCTGGTCAGCGTGAAGCTGCCTGTCGCCGCGTCCACCGCCAACGACTGTCCGCCATTGTTCATGGTGCCAAAGAAGCGCAGGCCGCCATTGTTGGTGGCGGTCATCGTTCCGTTGGCCGACCAGCTCAGGCCGCCGATGGCAAGTTGCTCCTCATCCTGGTCCGCGACGACGCTGCCCTGCATGATGATGTTGGCATTGACGGAACCGATAACACCGTTACCGCCACGAATCGTCACCGTGGGTGCAAACGTCACAACGACGCCGCTGCTGGGCAGAATGCGCGGCTCGGACTGCACACCGTTGCCGGTGCCGTCGATCACGAACGTTGCGTTACCGTCGATCAGCATGTCGGTGCTGAGCACGTAGCCCGTCGGGGAGATCGGCGCGACGATCGTGCTGGTGCCGTTCAGAGTCAGCCCGTCAACCACCGTGATGTTCGACGCATTGAGTTGAATCAGATCGCCATTGATCGTTGCGCGTTCGAAGGTCACGGCCGCGCTGCCGGGAATCTGGACAGTGGTGCCCGGGGTCATTTGCAGGGTGGCGTTACGAACCGCCGTTGAGGTGAGAAGCTGGATCAGGCCGTCGGATCCGTTCAGCGTCAGCGTGCCGCTGGCATCGTCGTAGTTGACGTCGATGTCGCTCGCGCCGCCGTTGCGGGCGGTGATCGACCCGTTACCAAACAGGTTATTGGCAACCAGATTGATGTTCTCTCCCGCCACGTTGGCGTCGATCGCGCCGTCGAATACGAGGTCGGCGCCGGTGCTGCCCACCGTTCCTTTGGTTCCGGTGATGGTCAGGTCAGGGCCGATTGTCACGTTGGCGCCAGCGAGGCCGCCGATACGGGGTTCGAACGCAAGGCTGTTGGCCGCGCTGTCAAACACGACTTGTCCGGTTCCCTGTAGCGAGTGCGTGCCGGCAGCGAAGGTCAGACCCGTCGGTGAGATGGGCGCTGAAATGGTCAGGGTGCTGTTTACCGTGATATCGCCGCGCGTGGTGATGAGCACGGCGTTGTTGATCGCGGTGTCCAGATTCAGCTCGACGTCTTCCCAGACCGATCCGCCGCCGCTGGTGACCAGAATATCTCCGGCGGTGCCGAGGTAGGGGCGGAAGACCGTACGGTTGATCGTGCTGCTGCTGAGACGGACCTGCGTCGCGCTCTCAATGGCTTTTGTGGCCTCCAAAGTGGAGCCGCTGACTACCAGAGTCTCATTGTTGAAGATACCGCCCAGCAGAATGTTGTCGGCACTGGACGTCACCGTGACGGCGGGTTCCACGTCGATCAATGCGGCCGAGCCCTGAGACGGCACGATCTGCGGTTCCCAGTTCAGTCGGTTGGCGAAATCACCGTCGACCAGCGACACCCAGATGATCAGGCCCGCCGGTCCCGGCGGCTGGAAGAACCGGCTGCGCAGAATGCCGAGATCGACAAAGTTCACGATGCCATCGCCGTTGAAGTCGGCGTCCGGATCGTTGCTGAAGAATACAGACCTGAGAATGCCAAGATCGAGGAAGTTGACGACACCATCGTTGTTGAGGTCCGGGTCGCACGCGTTGCCAATGCCGTCGCCGTCCGTATCGCGCTGATCCGCGTTGGGGGCGAGCACGCAGTTATCGTTGAGGTCGGGCACGCCATCGCCATCCTCGTCGTCGTCGCCGAACCGGGTCGCGCTGAGTTTGCGCACCATGGCGGCGCGATCAATTACGGCGCGCTGACCTTCCACAACCTCCGCGAGTACCGTCGCCGGGCGGCTGAGTGCATCGCCGTCATCGACGGTGAGCTGGAAAACATACTGTCCGGCGTCTTCGAGGAAGACCTGCGGCTCTGCAGCGCGCGCGTTGCTGATGCGTACATCGGCACCGTCCGGTTGCGACAGCACGTGCCAGCGGTAAGCCAGCGCATCGCCATCGGCGTCGTGTACGCGGCCGGCATCCAGCAAGAGCGTGGACCCCGGGGCCAGCGTGCGCGCGCGACCGGCGTCGGCCACTGGCGCACTGTTGTTCGTGCTGATGCGCACCTGATCGGTGGCCGTAGCGCCGTGGGCATCGGTGACCGTCAATTCGGCCACATAGTCACCGTTGAGGTCTGGCACAAAGGCAACGTCCGCCCGCGCATGCGCATCGAGCGCCGCGCGGCTTCCGATTGGCGCGTCGAGCAGACGCCAGTCGTACACCAGCGCGTCGCCGTCCAGGTCAAACGACCCAATGCCGTCCAGCGCGACCGATTCGCCCAGCTTGATGGTGCGGTCATCTCCGGCTATGGCCACCGGTCCGCTTTGGGTCGTACTCACGTGCAGCGTATCGGTGCTGATGGCCCCGCGTGCGTCCGTGACGACGAGTTCAACCGCGTAGTCGCCGGGCAGGTCGGGGGTGAGCGTGGTGCGGGCGGCGTTCGATGAGTCGATCAACACCCCGCTGCCGTGCGGTGCTTTGACGACCCGCCACGCGTAGCTTAGCGCATCGCCGTCAATGTCGATGGACGCGCTGGCGTCGAGTGTGACGGGCTGACCGTCGGGGACCGTCAGGTCCATGCCCGCGTCCGCTTGCGGGCAGTGATTGAGGTTGGCGCCGGCGGTCAGCGCGGCCACCGAGCGCGGCGTGGCCGCGCAGTCTGCGCCGGCGGCGGCGTTTGATGCCAGAAGCCCGAGACCGAGTCCGATGACCCGGCTGGCTGCCAGCAGGTTTGGATGAAGATTCATAATGCTCCCCTTGGGATGTCCCTTGTGAGTTCCTTGTTCGGGCCGCGCGTGCGGCTCCCAATAGCACTAGGCGCGTTTCATTCGGTTTTGGTCCCACATTTTTTGACATTTCCTGTTTTTTTGCGGGAGACCGCCGCTATGTGCTTGTTATTCTTTCGGTCCTGTCACGGACGGGTTCGGGAGAATGGGGTGAAAAAACGCCTGACGGTCGGCGATCTGGTCGTAGATCTCGCCGCGCGCACGGTCGCGCGCGGCGAGCGCGCGCTGGATGTAAGCGGGCGCACGTTCGATCTGCTGGCCGCGCTCATTCGCGCGGATGGGGCATTTCTGCGCCATGAGGAGCTTGCCAAGGCAGCGTGGCCGCGCGCCGACGAGGTGACGAATGAGGCGATCGCACAGCGCGTCCGGCTCCTTCGCCGGGCGCTTGGCGATGATGCGGCCAACCCACAATACATCGAGAACCGTCGGCACGATGGGTACCGCGTGTGCGCCCGGATGATCGAGCTGGCAGCGGACGACGGCGCATCGGTTATGCGGCGCGGCACCGCGCATTGGCTGGCGGTTCTGGGTTTGGCCGCTCTGTTCGTCGCTGGGCTTGCAATGAAGGTGTCCGCTCCCCCCATCGCCGATCCGATTCTCGAGCGCGCCCGTGCGTACGCGCTGACGGGCGAAGAGGCGGATAACCGGCGTGCCATCGAACTGTTCGAGCAAAAACTTGGCGACTCGCCTGAGAATGCTGCGGCGCGCCTCGGCCTGAGTCTTGCGGCGTCCCGACGGGCGTGCCGCTTCGACGACGACCCGGCGTGGGCGACGCGTGCGAGATCGCTTGCGGCGTCTCTTCTTGAAGAGTCGCCGCGCGATGCACGTGCCCAATTTGCCCTGGCGTCATCGGATGACTGCCTCGGTCGCATCGATGACGCGCTGTCGGGCTACCAACGGGCGATCGAGTTTGATCCGTCGAAAATCGGCCCGCGCGCCTCGGCCGCTTATTTGCTGCAAGTCAGGGGCCGCTTGCACGATGCACTTGCGGCCGAGAATGCGCTGGCGGATCTGGCTTCGGAGCGTGTACGCGCGGCGCACGACCTGCAGATAACACGCTGTCTCGAACTGCTGGGTTTCGTGCGCAGCGCCGAGGCACGTCTGGCAGCGCGAGTACGACTCGACCCTGTTGAACCCCATGCGGTGGCTGCGTACGCGCGGTTCTTGATGAGTCACCGCAATATGGCGCGCGCGTCGGCCGTAATTGTTGCCGCGCGGGAGCAAGGGGCGATCTCAGCGGAACTGACTTCAGTGCAAGCCGAAGTGGCGTGGCGGCAGAGCGGTCGTGCGGCGGCGTTAGCCTTCGCGCGGGAAAGCGCTGAGCTTGCGCATCGCGGGACGTGGGCGCTGACGCTCGCTAATCTGATCGATCCGCAGCAGGCTGATCGCGCCGCTATGCGCGTGCGCATCGACCAGCTCCGAAACCGGATTGGTGCGGGCGATCAACGACCGGAACTGCAACTGGAGATAGCGGCGTTGCATTTTGGCTTGGACGAATTGGACAGGGCTCACGGTGCGCTCGATGCGTCGATCACGCAGGGTTTCCGCGATGCCGCCTATCTGGAGGCGTCGCCGGTCTTCCAACCGTTGGTGTCATCCGATGTCGGCAGGGAAATCCTGCAGCGGGCCCGCGACGCTGCCAAACGCGAGCGTACCAAGGTGCTCGCCGCTTCGTGGTGGTCGCCGTCTTTGATTGAGGTCAACGCGCTGTGAGCGACCAGACCGCAGCGCCAAGAGTTGCACAGGATGTCGAGCCCGATCCGCGCACGCCTGCGGCGATCGCGCGCGAGTGGCGCGACCTTCTCGCCTCGGGCCACGCGTTAAAGGTGGCCGGACTGGGACGGCATTGGCCGGAACAGTTCGCGCGCGCTGGTTACACGCCACGCCACTGTCTCGATATATTTGATGTGCGTGTATACCTCACGGCTCTTCGTCGTGAGGACCAGTTCCGTTTTTTCGTTGCGTATGTACGACCCGCAAAGACAGGGTCGCGCGCGCGACCTGCGCTATACCCACGGATCTTCTACAAGGATTCGTCCCTTGTATGGCGCTGCGCCAGTCATCTTGTGATCGCAGACGATGAGCGTTGGATCGGCAAAGGTGCCGTAAAGCCGGTGGCCGGCGAGCCGGAGCTGTATGCCTCGGCCGAGGAAACGACGGACCTTCCTTACGAGATGCAGAGCGCACTTGACAGCATCTCGCGACGCGACGGCGCGCCGCGGCCGGACCGACGTGCGCTGGATTGGGTGCTGCGTCGGGCGCCGCCCGGTCGCATCGAGCCGTATGCGGACTTCACCCGACCGCGTGCCGGTCTTGAGCGGGCGGTGAACGATGGCAAACCCGTTGCCGCGTTTCTCGAGCCCAATGATCCGGCATCGCTGCGCTTCGCGCCGGGCTTTGCCCCGGATCTCGCGAGCGGGCCCGTCAGCGTCAGCGAGAGCCGAAGTTCCTTGTACGGTGGGGCCGTGGTCAAGCGACGGTTTCTGTCTGAAAACGGGGACGTGCAGTACCTCATTATCGCCGCCCCCCGTCAGGTCTGGCTGATTCCACCGCAGTCGCTCACACGCCGTCTGACCACCTACGCGCTTCGCCCTATCGACGTGCCGCACGACGATCGTCTGTGTTTGCCGGGTTATGAGTTCCACTATGAGGGGCACACCCAGATACCGGACGGGTACGCGGGTGCGGCGAGCGCGATCGACCCGTCGCGCGCCGATACCTCGCCTTGGAACGAGGGCATGCCCATTGTGCAGGCGTTTCGCGCACGCTACGGAGCGGTGCCTGCTTGATGTCGCAATGCGTCATGGACGTGGGGCCGACAATCGGCCGATGCATTAGAATGGGCCGGCACAATGGAGCAACAAGCGTCCGTGACCGGGCGTCATCAGAGTTTTTTGGGAGACGACAAACACTATGAATCAAAACAGAATATTGAGCCGACTCGCATCGGCGGCCGGCGCGCTGATGCTGGCGACGTCGGCATGGGGCGCCGACTACGGTTACGGCGGCGTCATTGACGCCTGCACGGGCACCTGCGATTCGTTCGCTGCGCTTGAGGTCGGCAGCACCGCTGCCGGCCTTTTAAGTGTTGATGCTGGCGCGGACGACACCTTTACCGCCGCTGACATTACGGAGTTCGGTTTTGCCATTACAAGCTCGGCGCCGATCGTTCCTTTCGATGGCACCAACGCAGCGAGCGCGAACCCGCTGCCGATCCTGGCGGGCATTGCGGAGATCCGCGACACCATCACGGTGGCTGGCGAGACCTTCACCACCGGCGGCACAACCGGTCCTGACGGAAACTTCACGTCGGGCACGGTGTTGTTCGAGTTTGTCGTCCCGCCGTTCAGTAGCAACAGCGCCTGGGTCATTTTTGATCTGAGCGATTCGAGTGCTCGAGTCTGTCTGTTCTTCGCGTCGAGCGGCTGTATTCCAGGCGCAACCGAATCGGTCAATGTCAGCGGCCAGTTCCAGATTGTGGTGCCGGCCGACTATGGCTATGACGGCAGCATTACCGAGTGCACCGGCACCTGTGAGTCATTTGACGCCCTCGAGGTGGGATCTTCGGTCGAGGGTGTGCTGAGTGTGAATGTTGGTCCTGATGACGCATTCACCGCGGACGACATCGCGGACTTCCTGTTCGAGATCCAGAGCAGCGGCCCGATCGTTCCGTTCGATGGCACCAACCCGGCTACGGCCAATCCGCTGCCCGTCTCGCCTGAGGTGGCCGCGGTGCGCGACACCATCACTGTGGGTGGTGAGACGTTCACCACCGGCGGCACGACCGACGCCGACGGCGAGTTCGTTTCCGGCACAGTGCTCGTTGAATTCACGGTGCCGCCGTTCAGCAGCAACAGCGCGTGGGTCATCTTTGACTTGGCGACCGGCGAGATTCGCGTGTGCCTGTTCTTCGCATCCAGCGGGTGCATCCCCGGCGCCACGCAGAGTGTGCTGGTCGAGGGCGGGTTCTCGCTCGACACCGGCGTCGTCGACTCGGATGGTGACGGCGTTGGTGACGATGTCGACAACTGCACGACAATCGCCAACCCGGGTCAGGTCGACACCGACGGTGACGGCTACGGTAACGCCTGCGATGCCGACTTCGACAACAACTGCTCGGTCAACTTCATCGACCTCGGCACGCTGCGTTCGCTGTTCTTCCAGCCCAATAATGTGGGCGACCTGAACGAGGACGGCATTACCAACTTCATCGACCTCGGTATTTTCCGGTTGCTGTTCTTTGGTGCGCCGGGGCCGAGTCCGGCTGATCCGTGCGTACCGGGTAGCTAGACACCCGTAACGGAAAAGCCCCGCTTCGGCGGGGCTCTTTTTATAGGCGTGCGTCGCCTTCGCAGGTTTTTGGAAGAAACTTCTGCTCGATTTCAGAGCGGCAAATGAACTGGAACCGGTCGGTAATCCGCGGGGCGAACTCGATGCGTCGTTGCGCAATGTCTCCTCCCGCCTCACCGGCTACTTTCATGGTCACGAGTACGATCCCTGTATTCGGCTCGACCGTTATCGTTGAGTATTGGGAAATGAGCACGTCACCCAGACCAAGTTGAGTCAACTCGTCGGCGTTCGGAAAACGCGCGTTGTTAGCCTGAGCAAACTCGGCAAGGGCGACCTTTGGGCCCGACGCCGCGCCGAACGCTTCACCAACTTGCGCCCGCTGTGTGTAGTCCTGATAGGCCGGTATCGCGATGGCGGCGAGGATACCGATGAACCCAATAATGATAAGCGGCGAGGCGATTGCGGCAATGATCAACAGTGCCGTGTTCGGG
>JBCCMA010000130.1:0-10230 GCA_039026595.1 Pseudomonadota bacterium | reverse complement strand
GTGAGCTTTGAGTCCGCCGACGCCCGCGTGAAGTTTATGCCGTTGCTCGGCAAGCGCGTGGAGGTGGGCAAGCTCTCGCTAAACGGATTGAAGGTGAACCTGATCCGCAACGAGCAGGGCGTTGATAACTGGAGCACGCTGGCCGGTGATGGCGAGGCTGCCCCGGCGCCTGAAACACCCGCCGCCGACGGCGGGGCGGCGTTCGAGACGGGCAAGATCGGCGGTATCGAAGTGTCCGACGCCACCATCTCGTTCGAAGACCGCGAGGCCGGGATGACCGCCACGCTCGCAAATCTTGGCGCGTCCACCGGTCCGATCGGTTCGTTGAACGATGCGGTGTCGATAAAAGCCGGATTCGATCTTGCGATCAGCGAGCCGGCGGTGGCCGTGCGCATCGACCTGACCGGAGACGGGCGCAACGACAATGGAACGCTGCGACTGGTCGACCCCGAGCTGCGAGTGTCGGGTGGACGACAAGAGTTGAGTCCTGATCTGAGCATCGATGAGTTCCTGCTGGAAATCACCGCACCGGCGCTCGCCGCCAGCGCGGAAAAAGTGGATATGCCGTCGCCTTCGATCACGCTTAGCGCAAAGGGTGGCTCGCTCGATGCGCTGACGCTGGACGTGGGTGCCGAATCGCTCAGCTTCGATGTGACCGGTGACAAGCTTGTGTTGCCTGCGCCGTCGGTCAAACTGGATGTGTCGGGTGACGTGGTCCCCGCGCCGGTGGACCTGTCGGTGTCGGCCGATAGCCTGACTGTGTCACCCACGGCCGAGACCCTTAGTTTGTCCAACTACACCGTCGACGCGATGGGCGTAAACGCAGCCGGCTCACTTCAGGCCGTCAAGTGGTCGAGCAGCCTGCGCGCGTCGGGGCCGATCAAGGTCGCTCCGTTCTCTGCCCGGGACGTCATGTCCAGGCTTGATATCCCACTTGAGACCACCGATCCGAAAGCGATGTCGAAGGTGGCGCTGGATGGCCAGATCGACGTGCGCGGCGATGCCGCCAGCCTGAATGATCTGGTTGTGACGCTGGACGAGACGCGCATGACGGGCCGCGCGGGGTTATCGAGCATCGAAAAAGGCGCGCTCGATTTTGATCTGAAGATCGATGCCATCGTCGCGGACGGCTATCTGGCGCCCGCGGCAGAAGGGCAAGCTGATACCGGCAGTGCTGCAGACGCCATCGTTTTGCCCGCCGAGACCATTCGTGGGGTGAACGCAAAGGGCAAGCTTGCGATCGGCGCGCTGACGTTCTCTGGCATTGAGAGCACCGACATCGAGATTGGCGTGAACGCCGGTGGCGGCAACGTGCGCGTGTTCCCATCGCGCGCAAAGCTATACGGCGGAACCTACAGCGGCGATATCCGCATCGATGCGTCCGGGTCCAGACCGAAGCTGTCCTTGAATGAGACGGTCAACGGCATCGACTTCAACAAGTTTGCCGCGGCGGTGATGCCGGGCGCACCGGTGCACGGCACGCTGACGGGCAACGTGCTGATGAGCGCCACCGGCGAGACCACAGCGGCGCTGAAGTCCACACTCAATGGCACGACCGAATTTGATTTCGCGAACGGCTATGTCGACGGCATCGATCTGTGGAACGTGGTGCAGGGCATCGTTGCGGTGGCCAACAAGTCGGTGCCTTCTGTCAGTGAGCGCCCGTGGCGCACGCCGTTCGAGCAGCTCAAGGGCAAGGCGCGCGTGGTCGACGGCGTGGTCTCCGTGGAGACCATGGCCGCGTCCGTGCCCCACCTCGATGTGACGGGCGGCGGATCGGTCAACCTCAACACGTCCGCGCTGGATCTTTCTGTGAACGCCGAGATTGTTGAAGAAGAGGGCGAAGAGCTCCTGCCGCGTGAGCGCTCGCTGATTGGATTCCGTGTGCCCGTTGTGATCGGCGGAACCATTGAAGCGCCCAAGCCCGATACGGCGAAGTCGGCGGTGGCCGTCGTGGCGCAGCTGGCGAAACGCAAACTCGCTGGCCAGCTGGGATTAACCGATGGCGAGGGCGGCTCATCGCGCCAGGACATCGACAACGCTGTGGATCAGAAGAAAGAAGAGCTCAAGGATGAGATCGACAACAAGGTGAAAGATGCGCTGGGCGGTCTGTTTGGCCGCGGCAAGGATAAGGACAAGGACTGACGTGACCTCCGGCGCACAGCGCGGGCTGCTCGTCGCGCTGCTCGCGGTCGCGGGGGGTGCGGGTGCGGCCGAACTGGTTGACGTCAGCGTGGACGTTGAGGGTAAACGCTACACGGTGCGCTCAAACGTGATCGTTCAGGCGCCGATTGAGGCGGTGTATGACGTGCTAGCCGACTACGACCAGTTCGAACGTGTGTCCAGCATCTTTAAAGACAGCCGTTATCTGGAGCGCGATGAGGTGGGCAACGGCACCGTATTCACTCAGATGCGTGACTGCATCCTGTTTTTCTGTAAGACCATCGAACGGACCGAGACCATCTCAGTGGAGCCGCCGGTGTCCATTGTGACCAACGTGATTCCGGACAAAAGCGATGTGGGTTACGGCCGCTCCGAGTGGTCCCTGAAGCAGCATGACGGTGCCACGTACGTTGGCTTCGAGATGCAGATGGAACCCAAGTTCTGGGTACCGCCCGTAATCGGTCCGTTTTTTATTCGTCGGTTTCTGGCCGACGGCAGTGCAGATGCGGCCGACAGGCTGGAGTCCTACGCGCTGGAAATGGTGGCTGAATCAGGCGCCGCGCCGTGAGCCAGGCGCAACTGCCGCTGTCCGACACCGCGAACGCACCAGACGGCCCGTTCGCCGCGCGGCTGCTGGACTGGTTTGACGAGCATGGCCGACACGATTTGCCGTGGCAAAACGACCGCAGCGCGTACCGCGTGTGGATCTCCGAGATCATGCTGCAGCAAACGCAGGTGGCGACGGTCATTCCCTACTTTGAGCGGTTCATGGCGTCGTTCCCGGACGTCAGCGCATTGGCCGCCGCGCCCACCGATGAGGTGCTGCACCACTGGTCCGGGCTCGGGTACTACGCCCGCGCGCGCAACCTGCACAAGGCGGCTCAGGCGATCGTTGAGCAGCACGGCGGCATTTGTCCGGACACCGCCGAAGAGTGGGTCGCGCTGCCCGGCGTGGGGCGCTCGACGGCCGGTGCCATCGTGGCGCAGGCGTTTGGCGTGCGCGAGGCCATTCTTGATGGGAATGTAAAGCGCGTGCTCGCGCGCTACCACGGCGTGCGCGGGTACCCCGGCAAAAAAGACGTCGAGAAAACGCTGTGGACGCGCGCGTGGCAACACACGCCCCACGAGCGCCTGTGCGACTACACGCAGGCGATCATGGATTTGGGGGCCACGCTTTGCACGCGTCGTCGTCCGGATTGTGGCCACTGTCCGGTGCGCGGCGATTGTGAGGCGATGGCGGAGAACCTGCAGGAAGTGTTGCCCGAGCGTAAACCGAGGAAGGCAAAGCCCGTGCGCGAAACCACCATGTTGATTGTGCACTCACCCAAAGGCGAGGTGTTGCTCGAGCAGCGTCCGCCTTCCGGCGTCTGGGGCGGGCTGTGGTCGCTGCCGGAGACCGGTGAACGCTCAGCGCGTGAATGGTGCGAAGACGTACTGGGTTGCTCGACCATCCGTGAACGACCGCGCGAGGTGCTGCGGCACACGTTCAGTCATTTCCATCTGGACATCACGCCGGTGGTGGTGCGGATGGGCGAGGCCTGCGCTGTGGAGGACGCGTCACGCGTTTGGTATAACCCCGACGCGCCGGCCGCACTCGGGCTGGCTGCACCTGTGCGACAACTGATCGACGAGGCCCACGATGACCCGAACTGTTAACTGCGTGCTCCTGAAAAAAGAAGCTGAGGGCATGGAGTACGCGCCGTACCCCGGCGAACTCGGTCAGCGCATTTACGACAACGTCAGCAAGGACGCGTGGCAGCAGTGGCTGGCGCATCAGACCATGCTGATCAACGAGTACCGCCTCACGCCGTTTGAGAAAAAGGCGCGCGAATTTCTCGAGCGGGAAATGGAGCAGTTCTTTTTCGGCATCGGGTCGTCGAAGCCCGACGCGTTTGTTGCGCCGGATGCGACGGACGACTGATCGCTCGGCCGCCCGGGTGGGCATAACCGACAAGCGCCAGATAATTCTGGCGACCCTTGGCACGCTTTGGTTGGTTCTCCTGCTCGTGTTCCATTGGCAGGCGCCGGCGGCATTCGCGTGGCACGTTGCCGCTGCGTTCTCGGTGGCGATGAACTTCGTCTATATTCAGGCGGCGATTGCGCGTCGACAATACGTGACCGTTGAGGCGTTTGTGGCGGTCGCGTTGATTGTGCTGTCGGTGATGGGCGCGGTCGTTGCGCCGCCATTCGTCATCGCGGCGGTCATCGGCCACGGACTGTGGGATCTGGCCAAGCACTTTGGTGCGGGCCTGCCGTTTTTCTCATGGTATACGTGGGGATGTTTCGTCGTCGATGTGATGTACGGTTCCGCACTCTTTGCGTATTGGGTGATCGGGGCGTCGGGTTAGGTCGGGTGGGGATACGCATGGATGCCAGGAAGGTTTGCGTCGGTCTTGTTCTGGTGTGGTCGATGTTTGGCTGCGCGCATGACACCGTGCCAGAAAAGTTGGAGTACAGGGCCCCTCCCGAGGCTGAAGTGATGGTTCGGGCTGCCGCCGTTGAAGGCACCATGGGGCTGAAGGCGCAGCTTGAAAAGCGACTACGCAAGGTCAAGCAGACCATGGACGTGACCATCCGGTGCAAAGTGAATCTGCTCCCCCTTAGAGGCGGGTCTGCCTTTCCCGATGTGTGCTTCGCCGAAGATGAGAAGGCGCAGGCGCTCCATCACCACCTAAACAACGCGCTTACCGGCCCGAGATTCACGTCTGCATGGGTTGACTATGAGAAGACCGGCGCTGTTTTCCCAATTTCAATGCGCCTCAGGACCGGGCCGCAATCCTCGGCAGACGTCTGGTTACATCACGGAAATATTGCCGAGGACGGCGATACCACCTACGAAGCCCCTCAACTCTGGCCGACGGGCGGCATCCCCTGGCAGGACGACGGCGAAGGCTGCCGACCTTTCGCCAGGCCGAACACCAGTGCACTTCTGATTGACCCGGACGGGCGCGTTATTTCCGTACGCTCGGGCGGCAACCTCACCGCACAGTGCATGACCAAGCTGCTGTTCTGGGCCAGACAGATGCGTTTTTTCCCGGCTGTACGAAATGGGGAGCCCGTGGTGGGCGTGTTCCCGCTGCTGGTCAACCTCTCGAAAACTACGCGCACTGAACCTGGTCCCGAATCATCGTATAACGACCGGCGGGGCGACCGGATTCGGCAAGGGCCGAGCACGCGTGGCGGGCTGAGCAATTATCGGACGCTGATCATCCGGCCGCCGTTGCCGCGCCATTCGATTGAAGATTTTGTGGCACCTGGCAATGACTGAAGCTGAACCGAAAGTACTGCCGGATGGCGTCCGTATGAAACGCACTCGATCAGGGACCCGAGCTCGCCATTTTCCCGTTGGCTTTTCGCTCCTTATGGCGGGATGTGCTCAGAACCCGGCACCAGAGACGCTCGATTACAGAGACCCTCCCGCCGTGGAGGTAATGGTACGGGCGACAGAATCCGATGGCGTCATGAGCCTTAAGCCGCAACTTGAGAAGCGGATTCGCAAAGTCAAAGTCCAGATGGATGTCGTTGTGCGTTGTGTGGTCGATGTCACGTGGTCCGTGCAAAGTCGCGTTTCACAGTATTTACGAGTCTGCTTTGCCACCGACCCGGCTGCTGAAGCTATCGAAGGGCGCGTTAAGAGCGCCCTCGAAAATGCGGAGTTTGTGCCGGCAAGAGTAGATTACGAAAAGACCACTGCGAGGTTTCTGGTCTCAGCCCGTATCCGCACGGGGGAGCATGCTTCGGTCGACGTGTGGCTGCACCACGGCAATGTTGTGTCCGATGGAGACACCACGTATCAGGCTCCCCAGTACTGGCCATCAAGGTTCGTGCGATTTCAAGGCAGCAGTGATCAGTGCCTGCCACTTGGTACGTCAAACCAGATTGCGACGTTGATCGATGCTGAGGGCAAACCCATCGCGATTCGCTCGGCAGAGGAAATTCCGGACGAATGTTCTGATGAGTTACTTCGCTATGTGCAACAAATGCAATTTTTCCCTGCCATGCGTGATGGCAAGGCTGTAGCCGGCGTCTTTCCTTTATTGACAAATGATTCGGCGACCACAAACACCTGGCCCGGACCAATCGACTCCTATGGGGGTTTGTATAGAGTCTCGATGGGAATCGGACCGGACAAGCTGCGCGTGCATAGGAACTACCGAACACTCCTGATTCGCCCCCCTTTGCCGCGCCACGCGATCGAGGACTTCAAGGTGCCGGCCGAGTGATGCGCGCTCGCGTTGTGCTGAGTAGCTGTCTTGCTGCGGTCCTCGGCGCGTGCGCGAGCGCGCCTTTGAAACTCGACGATGATCCCTACGCCGACGTGGTCTGGCCCAGGAGCATGGTTCCGGCGCAGTTGCGTTACGACAACCGGAATCTCGCCGAACAGATCAAGCTGGCGTTGCATGATCACCTGCCGGAGATGGATGTTGTGCTGCGTTGTGTCGGTGCCGTTGATCTGGCCGGCGCCTCGCTGCCCGTGTGCTACGCAGAAGATCCTGTGGCGATGAGCCTTTCAGGCGTACTGCGAAGCGGTGTTTATCGGTCGGTTTTTCGGCCCGCAAAGGTTAATGGTCGCGAGAACAAGGTCGGGATTAATTTCTCTATCCGCGTGCGCACGGGACGTGAGCCTATAGTAAGTGTCTGGCTGCACCACGGGGATGAACCGACTGAGGGCGATAACACCGCAACGGCACCACAGCAGCGGGCTAACGCACATCGCGCGGTCGAGAACCCAGATGGCTGTCCCGAGTTCGAGACCGGCCATCCGCTTCAGATGTGGATCGACCGCGCGGGTCGAGTCGTTGGAATTGACCCGCACCCGAGGTTGCCCGAGGCGTGCGAGGCTCTCTCGTTACGTGTGGCGCAGTGCACGCTGTACATACCAGCCATGCGCGATGCCGTTCCGGTTGAAGGCGTATACAGAAATATGGTCGCCGATGAAGACATCCACGTGACCTGGTTTGGTCGCGACAAACCTGACCTTCACGTGCATCCTTTTTCCGAGAAGAGCCAGCGTCGATTCACGAAACCGCGCTGGAACGAATCACGCTTCATTCTGATCCGTACATCGGATGGCGAGGTCGATAACACAATCAACGATGGCCGGGCTAAGCGCCCGCTTGTTCCGCCGAACAATGCAATCAGGGACTGAATGTCGGAATTAAGATGAAGGATATTTCTGAGATCACCGGCTCGGTGAACACACGCTACGGACGGGCTGCGCTTTGGACAGGCCTGATTGGCCTGTTCCTATGCGCCTCAGGCTGCGCGCCCGCGCCCATCGAGCTTGGTCAGGATATTTACTCCGAGGTAAAGGCACCGCGCAGTACGCGTCCCGCCGTCACGCGTAATGATAAGGCCGATCTTGCCGCCAAACTGGCGGTGGCTCTGTCCGCGGGCGCACCGAAAATGGATATCGTCCTGCGTTGTATCAGCGTGGTGCGCAAGGGCGGCACGTCACTGGCGTCCTGTTATACGACGGATGAAGTTGCGCTTGAGATCGGTGAGATTTTTGATCGGGCGGCCATCGCAGGGCGCTTTGTGCCGGCGCGGGTCAATGGCTATGACGTGGACGCAGCGGTTGTCTTCTCAGTGCGCGTGAAAGTGGATGACGATGTGAATGTCGACGTGTGGATGCACCATGGCCACGCGGCGGACGACGGCGACCGGACCTACACCGCGCCCCAACAGCATAACAGTGTGGCGCGCCCGCTCTCCGTACCCACCACCTGCCCCGACTTTGAGCTGCTGCACCCGATGGCGCACTACGTCGATGCCCGTGGACAGGTGACCGATATCCTGCCCCATCCTGCGCTGCCCGCTGACTGCGAGGCGTATTCGCTCCTGGCGGCAAAGCGTGTGTCATATATTCCGGCGACGCGGGATGGCCGCGCGGTGGCTGGTGTGTTTCCGGTGCTCTACAACGACAAGAGCGCGCACTTTATCTGGAGCGCTCCGGGCGAGGTGGACGTTCACGCCCATCATCCTTCGATTGAAATCGACCGCAAGATGACCGAACAACGCTGGTTTAAGCGTCAGTATCTTCTGATGGGCCCACGTCTACCGAAGCTGCCACTGAAAAAGCCCGCCCCCTGATCGCAGGGAGCGGGCCTCGTTCATCTTGCCGGTCTAGTTGCAGCCGCAGTTGTGCGGCTGGCCGCTTGGGCCCGGTACCGTGAAGAACAGGCTTCGGAACAGGCCGAGGTCGAGGAAGTTGACCACACCATCGCCGTTCAGATCGGCATCCGGGTCTGAGGTGAAGAACGACGCGCGGAGCTGACCCAGGTCCACCACGTTGGTCGTGCAGTCATTGTTCAGGTCCGCGTCGCAGAAGTTGCCGATACCGTCACCGTCCGTGTCGCGCTGATTGGGGTTGGCCACGTACAGGCAGTTGTCGGTGGCGTCGGACACGCCGTCGCCGTCGCTGTCGACCGATGTGATGTCGGAGATCGAAAGCGGTCCGTAAGTCACGTTCTGCAGGGAGTTGATGTAGTGGCCGAAGCGGCCGGCATCAAACGCGTTGTCCTGAATGCTCCAGCTCCGGATCAGCTCTTCGCCTTCGAAGATATCGATGCCGATCAGGCCGCTTTGGAAGCGCAGCGTGTAGTCATAGAGTGTGTTGATGGACCACGGCATCGGGTTGTCGCACAGCGTGGAGACGTTGGCCGTGTCGGTCGAGCTCCACAGGTCTTCGCCGGTGGGGTCAGAGCCGTCGAGCGTATTCACGGCGCGCAGCGTCATGCCCGCGTCGGCGATCCCGAAGTCATTGAATGACGCAGTGGTCCGTTTCCAGTCAAACAGGTAGTACGAGCTGCGGTCTTCGTAACCGAAGGCAAAGCCCAGATAGTCCGGTGCATTGCCCGCGCTCATGGTGCCGCGCAGGAGCTTGCCGCCGCTTTCCACGTCCGTGAGCAGGATTGATGGGTCCGCATTGGTCGCCTGCTGTGCGCTGGTGTCAGCGGCGCAGGTGCTCCAGGTTGCGTCGGGCTGGGCATTGATTTCGTACTGGATCACCTCGGCGGAACCCAGGTCGGCGAAGGCCAGCGCCGCGCGCTCCCGAAGATAGGCTTCGGCCTGTTCGCGTTCGGTCGTGCTGAGTGCGCGGTTGTAGACCAGGACCTCGACGATGTCACCGACAAACTGAAAGTTGCCCGTGGTGTAGTTGCCGAGGATGAACGTGCCCGCGTCGACCGAGTAGTTAGAACTGGCCGTCGAGGACAGCTCCAGCGCGCCGTTCTGGTAGATGGCGTGGGCGTCCGGTGAGCCGTCGCCGTAGATCTGCACCGTTGGCAGGAACGCATTGGGCGGGATGCACGTGGCGCGCTCGGAGTTCGTGGCGGAGCCATCGAAATGGTAGAGGTCGTCATCGTTCAGGCGCGACAGCGACATCTGGCTGCCGGCGCCGGTGCGGTTGCCGACCGTGTACAGGTAGTCGTTTGCGGACTGGAAGACGGTGTAGCGCGACAGGGTGACAAATGTCGCCTCGGTCAGCGTCTGTTGCAGGTCACCGCGCAGTTCCGTGGAACCGTCGAACCGGACGCCCGGGAGGCCGTTGACAACGTTGGCCTTCAAGGTGGGTTCTTCGCCGGCCGGCGGTGCGAAGTCATATCCGTTGCCGGACTGGTCCGCCCAGTTGGTAACCAGCCCGCCGGTGACCGTCACGCCGACATCGGCGCGCAGGTGGAGCTGTAATCCGGACGCCGGTGGCGTGGTCTGGGCGCCGGCGAGCGGCGCGATCAGGCTCAGTGCAAGAGCCGGGATGAAGGTTGGGCGCATGTCAGGTCCTCTCTGTATTTTCCGTTCCGGGGCGGCCGTTCTTGTGCGGCCGTTCCGCGTCTGATTTTCTCGTAACCCTGCGTTTGCTGCACAGCGGCCGAGCGCGTGCTTCACAGGTGTGTATCGAGTAAGGCGCAGTTCTCCGGTAATTGGGGTCACTCGTGTTGGTGTGGTTACCCTGATGCAGTGCGGTGGCGCAGCGGAAAGTCGCAGGGGCGCGTTGATTCAAGTGTGGCGCTTGCGCGGGACTGGCGCGGATGGCCGGCCCGGGGGGGGGTAGGGGACAGCGCGACC
>JBCCMA010000129.1:0-10281 GCA_039026595.1 Pseudomonadota bacterium | reverse complement strand
GCAGATTTTACGGATTCACACGGTGGCACTGGCGGCCATGCTGGCGTCGATCACCGCGTCCGCCGAAGACGTCATTCGGCTTTCCGACCCGGTGGTGACGACGAGTACCCATGAGACCTTCGG
This sequence comes from Pseudomonadota bacterium, assembly GCA_039026595.1. GTDB lineage: Bacteria > Pseudomonadota > Gammaproteobacteria > Steroidobacterales > JBCCMA01 > JBCCMA01. The sequence continues at coordinate 10,158 of JBCCMA010000129.1, read as the reverse complement.
CGCGCCGATCGATAATGACCTCACCCCCATTACGCTGTCCGAGTTGATCGACAACGCGGGGAAGCATGCAAACGCTCGTGTTGCTGTCCGCACCCGAATCGCCAAAGTCTGTCAGAAGAAAGGCTGTTTTTTCATGGCCACAGAGGGCAGCAAGAGTGCCCGCATCACGTTCCGGGACTACGGATTTTTTGTGCCCACAGACTCGGCCGGCAAGGCGGTTGATTTGGTGGGCACCTTTGAGCGCGTGGAGCTCGATGCGGCAAAGGCCGATCATTATGCAAAGGATCTGGGCGAGGACAGTGCTGCACGCGGCCCGTCCTTCGAATATCGCATCGTTGCTGATGCGGTGCGTATCCCGAAGTCATAAGAGTCGACGCGATTGGTTACAACGTGCGGCGCCTCTGAAGATTAGGCTTGATCGTCGATAACTCTCAGGAGAACGCCGTGCGCGCGTTGATTGCTCTCATTGCCCTTCTTGCCTCCCACAGCGTGCTGGCGTGCGACGCGCCGCTGCTCGATCAGGACTTCCGTAAGCTCGCATCGGACGACACCGTCAATTTGTGCGATGCGTACGCCGGAAAAGTGGTGCTGGTCGTCAACACCGCGTCCAAGTGCGGCTACACCCCCCAGTATGACGGTCTTGAAAAACTCTATGAGGACCTCGGCGAAGACGGTCTGGTGGTACTCGGTTTTCCGTCGAACGACTTCTACGGGCAGGAGCCGGGCACCGAGGAGCAGGTCAAGGAGTTCTGTCGCCTGACCTACGGCGTAAAATTCCCGATGTTCGAAAAAGTGTCCGTGACCGGCGATACCGCGCATCCGTTCTTCAACAAGCTGGCCGATGTCTCGGGTACGTATCCCAAATGGAACTTCCACAAGTTTTTGATCAGTCGTGACGGCAAGGTTATCTCCGAATTCAAACCCAACACCGAACCGGACGACAAGAAGCTCGTCGCGGCGATCCGCAAGGCGTTGAAGGCGGGCTGATGGCACTGCGCCAAGGCGTCGCGGGCTGGCTGTCGGACGTGATGGCGGTCCTGTCGCCGGACCAGAACGGTTCGCAGGGCAATGGTACGGGCAGTGACCGGGAGCACGCCTTACGCGTGGCGACCGCGGCTTTGATGGTGGATGTGGCGCGTGCGGATCACTCGTTTGATAACGTTGAACGCGCGGCGATGCTCGACCTGATGGCGGCCCGCTTCGGACTGACGCCCGATGAGTGCAGCGCGCTCTCCGACGAGGGCCTGCGGGCGTCGGATCGGGCCGTTTCGGCATATGAGTTCGCGCAACAACTCCACGAGCGGCTGGAACCCGACGAGAAAGCGGAGGCGGTTCGACTGCTGTGGCAGGTGGCGTACGCAGACGGGCGGCTGGATCGTTACGAAAACTCAGTTGTGCTGAAGATCAGCGATTTGATGTTTGTACCCCGCGGGCAGGTGATGCGCCTCAAGCACGACGCGGCTGTTGCCGCCGGCGCCACGCCAGCCGAAGAAAAAATTGACCCGACGACGCGTTGACATCGATGTGCGGCCGCGCACACTGGCCGTATGACGCGCTACGAACACTTCATAAATGGACGCTACCGGCCCGGCGCTGCGGGGCGGACCTTCGATAATATTTCCCCGGTTGATGGCGGACTGATCGGCAAAGTGTGCGAGGCCGACCGATCGGATGTTGACCTCGCGGTGGCCAGTGCGCGCGCCGCGCTCGATGGGCCATGGGCTCAGCTCGACACCGCCGCCCGGGCTGAACTGCTGCGTCGAATCGCGGATGAAATTGAAAGCCGGGCTGACCTGTTTCTTGAGGCAGAGTGCGCGGACACCGGCAAGCCGAGCCGCGAAGCTGAAGCGCTGGACGTTGCGCGCGGAGCGGGAAATTTCCGCGCGTTCGCCAACATGCTCTATCCGCATGGCGACGAAGCGTTCGCGCAATCGGGCGCGCACGGAGAGTTGCTCAATGTCGGACAGCGCGTTCCCAAAGGGGTGATCGCCGTGATCAGTCCGTGGAATCTTCCCCTTCTGCTGACCACGTTCAAAGTGGCGCCCGCGTTGGCCTGTGGCAACACCGTGGTGGTCAAGCCATCGGAAGAGACCCCGGCAACCGCCACGCTGCTGGGCGACATCATGAACGCGTGCGGTGTACCGCCGGGCGTGTTCAATGTGGTCAACGGATTCGGGCCCGACTCAGCGGGTGAATTTCTGGTGTCGCACCCGGGTGTGGATGCCATCACCTTCACCGGCGAAACCCGCACCGGCGAGGTCATCATGCGCGCCGCCGCTACGGGTCTTCGCAATGTCTCGATGGAGTGCGGCGGCAAAAACCCCGGAATTGTGTTCGCCGATGCGGATCTGAACCGCGCCGTGGAGGGTACGCTGCGCTCGTGTTTTTCGAACACGGGTCAGGTGTGCCTTGGCACTGAGCGGCTCTATGTCGAGCGCCCGATTTTCGACGAATTCGTCGCCCGACTGGTTGACGCTACAAAGACGCTCCGACCCGGCCGTTCCTTCGATCCGGACGCCAACTGGGGGCCTCTGATCAGCAAAGAGCACCGTCGGAAGGTTCTGGATTACTGCGCGCTGGCTATCGAAGAGGGCGCCACCGTACAGACCGGCGGCTGCGCGCTGGATATGGTGGACGATCTGGCGTACGGCGCGTGGATGGCGCCGACGATCTGGACCGGTCTGCCTGATGGCGCACGGGTTTTACGTGAGGAAATTTTCGGACCGTGTTGCCACGTGCGGCCGTTCGATAATGAAGCCGAGGCGCTCGCGTTGGCCAACGATACGGACTACGGCCTTGCGACTACCGTCTGGACGGAAAACCACAACCGCGCCTTGTGCGTCTCGCACGCGCTCAATGCGGGTCTGGTTTGGGTGAACAGTTGGTACGTTCGTGATTTGCGCACGGCGTTCGGCGGCATGGGCCAGTCCGGATTGGGTCGCGAGGGCGGTCGCCACGGCCTGGATTTTTATACCGAACACAAAAACATCTGTTTCGCCTACGGCGGCCGGTGAGCTAGCGCTCTGTCCGCGTGGGCTGACGGCGCTGGCGCTGGTGTTCGGCGAGGGCCTCAAAATGCGCGTCCATCTTGCGGTTGCCCGCGTTCTGGCACCACCGATGGTGTACGACAATCTCCGCGTGGCTCACCGGGAGCCGATGCACGTCTTCGCGCAGAACACAGTCTTCCGAGATCCGCCGCTCAACCTGGCCGAAAACACTGACGTAGGGGGCCGCTCGGTCGAATTTTTTCTCCGCGCCGCCACGTTCGAATCCGAGGCGCGGGGCCGGGGGCAGGTCGGTAAACCCCAACGGTTGTTGGCGCTCTGCTTCGGTTGGTGCGTGTAGCGCCAGAGGTTGTGGAAAAGCCTTGGATGAAGGTTGACCAAGGACTTCTGATTCACTGGCGCGAGGATTGGATTGAGGGCTCGCCCCGGAGTCGCTGTACTCGATGCTCGGTGCCCGCGCTGCGCGGGCATCGGGCTCCGGTGTGGTATCGGGAATAGGCAAAGCGGGGGCGACTGGGGTCGCCACCGGAGCGGGCGCGCGAGGTATGGCCAAGGTTACGCTTACGTCGGATTGTACCTTGGTCCGGCGCTTCGACTGAGGCAGGTCAACCCACAGTAATGCGGCCGTCCACAGCACACAGCAGACGAAGGCGAGTCTGCCCGCCGTGCGCAGACCGCGGCGATGCCCGGGCAGCGCGCCGTTGTGCGGGGAATGGAAGCGCATACCCTACTGTGACACACGAACGGCGCGCCAGTTTCCCGGCTCTGGGCCGGCGTGGCGTGGCGCGCTAAAGGCGCTGGTGATCCCCGAACCAGCGCGCGCCGACCACCAGCATCGCGCCCACAGCGGCCGTCGAGGTCAGCGTCACCGTCGCCAGTTGCGTGAGCGACACGGCACCGTCCAGAAACGTATCGCGTAACAGCAGCGCGTGGCCCGTGATGGGGGCGTACAGCGCCGCGACGCCAAAATCATCGCGGCCCAGCAACAGCGCGCCAGCCACCGCCACGGGCAGAAACACGGTGAGCTGACCGGAGATGCCCGCTTCACGATACGTTTTTGCACGGGCGGCAAGCATGACCTGCAGTCCGACCGCAAAGAGCGACAGGGACGTCAGTACCACAGAGGCCAGCACGGCCGCTTTCGTGTCCAAAGTCAGGCGCAGACCGAGTTCAGCAAGCGGCGCGCGCGTCAGTAACGCGGCGCCAACGACCACAGTGACGATGGACACCACCACGCTAATCGCACCACAGGCCAGCCACTTCCCGATGATCAGCGACAGCGGTGAGGCGGGCTGAACGAGAAGCGCTTCCAGCGAATGACGCTCGCGCTCGCCGGCCACTGCGTCGGCCGTCATGAATGCGCCGGTGACAAACGCAGCAATCAGGAACATGTAGATCAGTGAGTTGGTGATCGCAGCGGACCGTCCACCGGCGCGCGAAAGGTCATAGGTCTGGACACGAAAGGGGTTGACGCGCGGCGGTGCGATGCCGGCGGCGATCAGGCGGCCATTGGCCACTAACGATCCGTAAGCCTCGACGATCTTTCGTACGCGCGCCACGTCGCCGCTGGCGCCGCTGTCTTTGAAATCGCCGGTAAGTCGAAGAGCAATGGGTTGGCGCTCGGCGTAGTGATCGGCGTAGAAGGACGGCACTTCGAGAATGGTACGGACCTTGTCACTCAAGAGCGCGCGAGCGAGCGACACAGTCTCGGCTGCGTGGAGCTGCACGCCATTTTGTTCCAGGTGGTCAATCAGGGCGGGCGCCGCCTCGGCCCCGACAACGGCCAGCTGAACCTCGCCAGATTGCGCGGTGTCTTTCGCGAGGCCATCCAGCATGAGGTACAGGAACGCCGGCCCGAAGATGGCAAAGGTCAGCGAAATGGCCACGCTGCGCCGGTCGCGGAGGGCGTCGATGAGTTCTTTGTGCGCGATGTTCACGAGCGTCAGAAACATGGTGTTGGGGTCTCTTTTTTTGTTAGTGAGTTGTGCAGCAAAGCGAGAGAGTCCAATACAACATCACGCGGCGTGGGCGCGCGTGAGTTCAACAAAGGCATCCTCGAGCGAGACGGTACCGGTGTTGGCGAGAAGCGCCGCGGGCGTGTCCGTCCTGATGACGCGTCCAGCATCCAGAATCACTACGTGATCGGCGAGCGATTCGATGTCTGTCATCGAATGGGAAGACAACAGTACGCACGCGCCCTCGTCCGCCATGGAACGAAGCACACGACGCAGCAGGCGAACGCTGAACACATCGAGACCGCGTGTGGGTTCGTCCAGCAACACGTGGCGGGGTTCGTGCACCAGCGTTCTGGCCAGCGCGACCTTCATTCGCTGACCCTGCGAAAAGCCTTCGGTTCGTCGATCCAGCAGATCGGCCATATCCAGACGCTCGGCCACGCGCTCGATCGCGTCTTTTAATGCGCGGCCGCGAAGTCCATGGAAGCGGGCGAAATACTGCACGTGCTCTCTGGCGGTCAGGCGCGGATAAAGACCGAACGGATCGGGAAAGACCCCAAGCCGTCGACGCGCGACTCCGGGCTGATCGGCCACGGTCAGGTCGTCAACGCGCACATGACCGCTGTCCGGCGTGATCAGGCCGCACAGCATGCGAAGGGTGGTGGTCTTGCCCGACCCGTTGGCGCCCAGTAGCGCCGTTATCACACCGTTCGGCGCGCAAAACGTTGCGTCGCGCACCGCTTGAATGTCCTTGAACGACTTCCTGAGTTGATGGGCTTCAAGCATGGGATGTCTCCTTCTTTACGGCGCTCACGGCGCCGGGCCGGATGAGCCGAGCAGAAACGGCGTGCGTTTCAGTTTGTCGAGGCACGACGGGTCGAGCGCCGCCGGATCCAGTGTGTCCAGAAATGTGGCAATCAGTTCGGGCATGCAGCCGCTCGCTGTGGAGATGTGCCCCCCGTCGGGGACGATGAGGTGGCGTGACCGCGAGAGATCCGCGGCTGCGGCGTCGGCAAACGCCGGCGGTGTCACCGGATCAAATTCTCCTGAGAGCAACAGCACCGGACGCTCGCTGTGAACGGCCTGAGCGTGTTCTTGCGGAGGGGCGGCCGACGGCCATACGGCGCAGGCTTCATCGAAGAACGCGAGCGACAAACCGTCGAACACCGATGTTGTGTTGTCTTTGGCGTCGAGGCGGGTGACCTCTTCACCGCAGGCAACGGATAGCAGCGTGCCGAGTGAAAGCTCGGATACGATCCCCGCGGTTGCGTCGGCCATGGCCGCCCACGGGCCACTGTTGCCCTCGGAAAATTGCGAGATCGCCAGCGGGATCCACGCGCTGCTTTGTGGGGAATACAACGCGCCGCGAAGGCCACCGAGGAACCACTCATGATCCACGTCGACCTGTGCGCCATTGATAGGAACAGACCGTGGCGAGGTCGCCAGCTCCGTCAGCAGATTGTCGAGTTGCGCGTCCAGATCGCCAAACGTGTCGGCGCACGCGGGGTCCGACGCGCATGCTGACAGCGTGTGCTCCAGTGCGCGGCCGGCCGAGGATGTGGACAGTGCGAGGTAGGGTGTGACCGGTGCAGCGACGGCGTCGAGCACGACGCTCTGTACGGTGTGTTCGAATCGCGCGAGGTAAAGCAGCGCCGCCCGTGTGCCGTATGAGCCGCCCCAGATATGAATGGTGTTGTGGCCAAGCGCGTTACGCACCGCATGGATGTCGTTGATGAAGGCGTCCGAGCCGAAGTGGCGCGGGTCGTGTTGCGCGGCGGCCAGACAATTGCGCGCGGTCTCGCCACCGCCGGCGGAAAGGTCCAAAGGCACGTCGCAATCGAACGGTGCGGTTTTACCGGTACCCCGTTGGTCGATCAGGATCACCTCCCGACCTCGTCGAGCGGGGACCAGCGCACCACTGATTAACGCGCCAAGATCGCTGGCGGCCTGGCCGGGCCCGCCTGCCAGTACGTAAATCGGAGCGTCGGTAACGGCACCGCCGCTTGGCGGGACGACGGCAACAAACAAGTCGAGCGAGTCGCCGCTTTGTTCCGCCCAATCGAGCGGCACATCGAGATAGGCGCACTGGGCCTGCGTCTGTATGTCGTCGATGTGACAGGGTTTGAAGTCAGTTGTGGCGGGCCACACGCAGCCTGCCCACAGGAGATAGGCGACGCCAGCGACGTAAAGCAATGTCCGGACAAGGGTGTTTGCATGCCAAGTTCGCGCGGTCTGCTGCTGCACCGATCCGTGCGGGCGCCGAATTGAGTTTCGGTCTGTCAATGGGAGGTGTCCCTTCTAAAGCCACGCTTGATGGGTGGCGTTCAGACCGGTAGTCGCGGGCGCTCAAGGTTCATTACACTTTTTTGTCGCTCGTTTATTTTGCGCGTTGGTCCTCGTGTTCGAACTCCTTGAGCTGCGTGTTGATGTGGGCAATCTGATCTCGGTAACGCCGGATCATGCGAAATCCCCACACCGTCAGGCCGATCATCACCGATGCAAGCCCGGCGAGTACCGCAAGCCGGGCAGAGACAGAAAGCGACAGGGCCGGCGCGTTGGGCGCGATAAACCGTGCGCCCGCGAAGGCGAGCAGCGTGCAGATGGGCGTGCCATAGGCGTAATAGCGCCCGATTCGAAGCCCGACGCGGGCGCGCGACAATTGCAGCGTCAGAAGCTCTCGCGGTGAGCGGGTGGTAGCGTTCCACAGCCCGCGTCGCCAGCGCCACATCCAGATTTGCACGACCATCGACACTGCGATCACGCCCCAAGCCAACCAGCGCTGCTCGCCAAACACGCCGGCGGCGTCGTAATAAACGAACATCCCCACGGACGCGATACACGCGGCGATTTCGACCCACAACACCGCCTGCATACGTCGCCGTTCGCGCGCAACGTGCCTCAGCAGCGTGTGGATATCGACAGTTGGGCCGCTTTGCCAAAGTGACTTCAGTTCGAGATCCGTATTGCTCATTGGGCCGACTCCAGTGCGGCTTTCAGCTGCGATCGGGCGCGCGCAAGGCGCACCCCGACATTGTTGGGTGACAGGGACAGCGTGTGACCGATCTCGATGTTGCTAAATCCCTCAAGGTGCAGAGCCATGACGGCGCGCAGCGACAAGGGGAGCGCGCGAACCGCGCCCTGCAGCCGGGCGCGCTGCTGCGCGCGGTCTGTTATGTGCTCGAGTGAGGGCCCCTCGTCGGCGACCGGTGCGAGTGCGTCGTCGGACAGTCCGGGCGGGCGTGCGACGGCGCGCCGCACGTGGCTGATGCCCACGTTGTGGGCAATGCGTGCAACAAAGGTACGGTCGGATGCTTCGGCGCGGAAGTCGGGCAGGGCGCGCCACAGGGCCAGCGCGACATCCTGAGTAAGCTCCGCCACAAGCGCCGGCCGCCGCTCGTACGTCGACGCGATGCGTTCGATCATCGCGCCGTGGTCTTTCAGCCAGCGGCGCAGTGTGTGTTCGCGATGGCGGCTCATCCAACCAGTAGTCGCAGCGCTGGCTGAACTATTACGCGTCAGCCGCTGCGCAGTCGCTTGTAGGTATCCAGAGCGCGCTGACGCGTCGCTTTCAGGTCGACCATGGGGCGAGGGTAGGTCTGGCCGAGTTTGATGCCGGCTGCCTTCAAGACGTCGGCCGGTGCGCTGCCTGGATCGTGGATGTGCTTTTTGCCCAGTTTGGCGATTTCAGGCACCCAGCGGCGAAGATAGTCGCCCTCCGGATCAAAGCGTGCGGACTGCGTGACCGGGTTAAATATACGGAAGTAAGGCGCGGCGTCGGCGCCGCTGCCGGCGACCCATTGCCACCCCGCTGCGTTACTCGCAAGGTCCGCGTCCACCAGCGTGTCCCAGAACCAATCCTCACCTTCACGCCAGTGGATCAACGCGTTTTTGACCAGCAGAGATGCCACGATCATGCGCACCCGATTGTGCATCCAGCCGGTGTGCCAGAGTTGACGCATGCCCGCATCGACGATGGGAATACCGGTCTGTCCGCGCTGCCAGGCGCGGAGGTCGTGGGCCTCTTCGCGCCACTCAAAGCCGCTGAACTGTTCGCGGAACGGTTGCTCTGGGAGGTGTGGCCAGTGAAACAGCAAGTGGTAGGAGAATTCACGCCAGCCGATCTCTGAAAGAAAGACGTCGATGCCGCCCTGGCGTTGACCTGCAACGGCCGCGGCATGCGCGGCGTGCCAGACCTGACGGGGAGACAGTTCGCCATGGTGCAGATGCGGCGACAGCATGGATGTTCCCGGGCGGGCCGGCAGATCACGCTGTTCGTCGTACTGGCCAATGTGGTCTTCCGCAAATGCATTGAGCCGGTCGTGCGCCCCGGCCTCGCCGGGTGTCCACGCTTCTGCGAGTCCCCCGGACCAGTCCGGTTTCGTGGGAAGCAAGTCAAGATCGCAGACAGACAGTGATGAAGGCGTCTCGGTCAGCGCGTTCAAGCTCTTTGGTGCCGGCAGCACCGCGCCCGGCTCGGCCACCTTCAGACACGCTTTCCAGAACGGCGTGAATACCTTGTATGGCCCCCCGCTGCCGGTCTCGATCGCTTCCGGTTCAAACAACAGGCCGCCCGGGTAGCGTTTCGTCTCGCGCGTCTGAAGCGTCGATCTGAGCTTTTCTTCCTGTTCGCGAAACCACGGCTCGTATCCCCGGGTCCAATACACGGCATGCGCGTCGCATTCATGCGCAAGTTCGGTGAGCGTGTCCGCCCACGCGCCCCGGCGGATCACGAGCGAAACGCCATACTGCTCCAGATCGGCTGCAATCGATGTGAGCGAGTGATGCAGCCACCATCGACTCGCCCCTCCCGGGACCCACGGCCCCGGCGACGCATCGTCGTAAATAAAGCACGGCAGAATCGGCCGGTCGGTTTTCGCCGCAGCAGACAGAGCCGCATGGTCGCTCAAACGGAGATCCTGGCGGAAACAGACAATGATCGGTGCGGTCGACATAACGGCCCTGCATGTTGGCGTGGCGCCGCAGACTATCACACTCAATGTGTCGCCTGAGGCGGCTAAATATCTAAAAAATATACGAATCTGATTATGTTATCGCTGCGATCAATTGCTCGGTTTATGTGAGTTTGTTCCCCCGACAGTTGCGAAATAGTGTGAAATGGATCACGTTTTCAGGACAGCGACGGCGAGCAGGAAGACGTTTCGAGTCGGCTCGCACAGTGGAACGGTGCATAGGGGGTC
>JBCCMA010000128.1:0-10413 GCA_039026595.1 Pseudomonadota bacterium | reverse complement strand
CGGGGCTGCAGCTGCCAGGGCGGCAAGGTGGCCGAGTGGTGTGGCGGAGGCGGGCCGTTTTGTGTCGGCGGTCGTCATAGCGCGGTCAATGAAAAAAAACGCCCCGCCATCATACCGATGACGGGGCGTCGTCGTTGCGTTGAATTGTCTGGATCAGTTGCAGACGTTTGTGGTCCCGCTCGGTCCCGGTGCGCTGAAGAACAACGTGCGGAAGATGCCAAGATCCACAAAGTTGACCGTGCCATTGCCATCGAGATCGGCGATGGGCGAGGTGCCAAAGAACTCGGCGCGGAACAGGCCCAGATCGATCGCGTTGGTCGAGCAGTCGTTGTTCAGGTCGGCGTCGCACGCGTTGCCGTAGCCGTCGTTGTCGCCGTCGAGCTGACTGGCGTTGGCGATCTCGAGGCAATTGTCCACGTTGTCGGAGATGCCGTCGCCGTCGGCATCGGGCAAGGGGTCGATGCTCAGGAACGGCCGTAAATCGCCCCCGCTGCAGAAGTCCCGCGACGACTCGCTGTCGCAGAACACCGAGACGGCAATTGATCCGTTGTCCGCACGCAGCACTTGGTAATTCTCCTGCGAGAGGCTGAACCCGTGCTCGGGTGTGCCGTCCAGCCAAAGCTGCACAAGCGCCGTCACGTCAACATTGATCCACCCGGTGGCCTCGGTTTGTGAAAACGACACCAGCGGACCGGTCTCGGCGATATCGAGCCAGGTCAAGAGCGGGTCGCTCTCAGACCACGGTGCCGGTTGCAGGATGACGTCGGTCATCACAAGCGGGGTACCCGAATCGCCGGCGCACGCGCCGATAAAGCCGCCCACGGAGGGGGAGCACGCGGAATAGATGTTGAGCGTGGCGGTAAAGCCCCCGAGGATGGCGGGGTCATTGCGCCAGTCTGAATCGAACTGGATCAGTCCCTTTCCACCGTGGATGCTCTCATGGTTCCAGACCAGGACGCCTCCGCTGTCGCCGTCGCCAACGCCCTGGGCGCCCAGAAATTCATATACATAGGTGTCCTGCGACGCTCTGTAGGTCGCCGCTGACGCGGTGTCTGCGGCCATCATGCCGCCGAGCGCCAATCCCAGGGACGAGGCCAGAATGCCGGATCTTCCAAGGTTCATGTCCGTGCTCCGATAGTGTGGATCGTCGGCGGAGTGTACGTGCCGTCCGCAGCTTTGACAATAAGAATGATTCGCATTAACCTTCAAGGGCTGCGATCTCGGCGGGCTTCAAACCGCCCGTCAACACTGGCGCGCAGGCCGTATTGCCGCGTTCCCGCGGCACCGTTGTACAACACGTTTGACTTAACAGTACGTCTCGCCGCAGGAGTCCGCCGGCATGCGCTTGGATAGATTTGGTTCGGTGATGCTCGTCACCGCGATTGTGTCGCTGGCCGGCTGCAAGAGCAGCGATTTGCAGCCTGAGCCGCCCGCGCCGCCGCCAAGCGGCGATGCGCCCCCCACGTCATCGCGGGCCTTCTTTGATGACGACGGTGCCGCAACGCAGTTGCTCGATGCGACGAGCAACGATGACTGGGTCTACTTCGACCTCGATACGTTTTCTGTGGTGTCTCCGGTCGACTCGCTGAACGATCCCACTTGGGACATTGCTGTTCAGCGCTTCAAGATCAAGGTGAACGGTGGTGTCAGCGGCAGCGGAGGCGTCACGGTCTCTGTGCTGCAGGACACGCCGCTGTTGCAGGCCGATCCCGCTCTGGCTGTCGCCCGCGTCCCGGATCGCAGCCTCGCCGTGCTGACGGACGAGGAGTTGCTGCGTCTGGGCGATAACCTGTTCTTCTCAGTGTGCGCACCGGAGTTCGACAACGATGAGAGCCCGGAGTATTGCCTGGCCAATGACCAGGTGCGCCGCGACCGTCTCGATCCCAACACGGCGGCGTTTGCATTTCTGACGCTGGGCAGCGGTGTTGTGATTGGCGGCAGCTCGGCAACCCCGGAGCCGATCCTGGGTTGGTACGACTACTTTCCATCGGAGAATCACCTGCTGCGTCCGTCCGGCGATACGTGGGTGATCAACAGCACCGAAGGCATCGATTTCGGTCTTGAGATGGTCGGTTATTACGGCATTGTTGAGGGAGACGCCGAATCCGGAAACGTCGCGTTCCGGTACATGTCGATGACGCCTGGTTTCGACGTGCCGCCGCCCGGCGCACAGCAGTTGATCGCCTCGATGAGCGCCAGCGTTCTGACCGGTGAGGCGCCGTTGAGCGTCGACTTTACGGGATCGGCCGACGGCATCTCAGGATCGGTCTCGTACGATTGGGACTTTGGGGATGGCGGCATCGGCACCGGTCCGACCGTCAGCTACATCTTCGACACGCCCGGGGTGTACGACGTGACGTTCCGCGCGATCGACGATCGCGGCCCGGCGGGCGCGGCCGTTCAGACTCTCAGCATTTCCGTTGTTGAACCGGATCCCGGCCCGCCTCCGGTCGCAGATGCCGGAGCGGACCAGATCATCAATCTGGACACACGTGGTGGGCAGACGGAGGTCGCGCTCGACGGCAGTGGCTCCACCGATGCGGACGCCAACATTGTGTCGTACGTCTGGACCGGCTCGCCGGATCCTGCGGACGAAGTTTCGCCCAGCGTGGTGCTCGGTGCGGGCAGCTACACGTTCTCGCTGACCGTGACCGATGCGAGCGACCAGAGCGATTCGGACACGGTGACCATTACGGTGAACGATCCGGCGAACCAGATTCCGATGGCCGTTGCGGGCGCTGACGTTATCAGCGGGGCGGCCCCGCTCACCGTCAATTTTGATGCGAGTAGCAGCAACGATCCTGACGGCACGCTTACGAGCTACGAGTGGACGTTTGCGGATGGCAGTGGCGCCACGGCCTTCGGCGAAACCGCGAGCTACACGTTCGAGCGAGCGGGTCTGTACGCGGTTCAACTTTCGGTGATGGACGCCGACGGAGCGATCGCGACGGACATCATTGAGATCGCCGTGTCGGCAAGCCATCTGGCGACTCAGGATACCTACATCTACGAATTCCTCGGGACGCAAGCGGACGCCACGGGCGATAGCCGCGGACTGTCGGTCTGGAACCACCAGAGTATCCACGGCGGCAAGGGATTAATCGGGTTCGACAACGCGGTTGTCGCCGACGCCGCGTCCGCCGCCACGTCAGGTTCCTGGCGCGCCACGCTGTACTTGTACTCGACGTGTGTGATCGGCGGCTTCGTGCGCGGTTGCCCCGGCAATCCCGACGCGGACAATCCGTACACGCCGGGCACGGCGACGGTGATCACCGATATCTTCCTGCAGGGCGTCGAATGGAACGAAACCATGGACGTGCCGTGGGCCTCGATCAACGAGGGCCCGGCAACGCCGTTTGCCACGCTGACCCAGAGCGAATCCAACAGATGGTACGGCGTTGATGTGACCGATCTGGTGGCCGAATGGGTGGCGAATGGCAACACCGGGTTTGGTTTCTCACTCAGCCAGGAGCTCTATCCGGTCATCCGGGACGACGCGTTTTCCATTGCCGTCACCCGTTTTTGCGACAGCGAATCGTCCACCGACGATTGCGATGCGGAAACGCTGGGCTTTGATCCGCGGCCGTACATTGAAATCACGGTGACACCATGAGCCGGGTCGCCATCTTTGCTTTGAGCGTGACCGCATTGGCCGGCCACTTCGGAGCGTTAGCGCAGGAAGAGGATCAGGGCGATGTCGTCGTGGAAGATCAGATCGCCCCTCTGCCGCTTGAAAGTGTCGTCGTGATTGGCACTCGTACAAAGCGACGTCTGCTTGACTCGATCGAGACCGTCAGCCGAGTGGATACGCGCGAGATCGAGCGTTTTCAATCCACCACGCTCGCCGAAGCGTTGCGCAACATCCCGGGGATGGAATTCTCCTCCAGCCCGCGCGCGGTTGCCCAGGAACCGACCATTCGAGGCCTCGGGGGACAACGTGTCCTCGTGACGGTGGACGGAGCGCGTCAGAATTTTGATTCCGGGCACAAGGGCCGTGTGTTTGTGGAGACGGACCTTCTCAAGGCGGTGGAAGTGCAACGTGGTCCGGGCTCGGCGCTTTACGGCAGTGGTGCGCTCGGCGGCGTGATTGCCATGACCACGAAAGACGGAACGGATTTTCTGGAGGCCGGGCAGTCGCTGACGATGCGGCTGAAAACAGGCTACCAGGATGTGAATCGCGAGCAGAACGGCAACGTGATCTTTGCTGGCCGTACCGACATGGCGGGCGGGCTGGATATCCTTGTCAGCGGAACGCGGCGGTCAAGCGAGGATATTGAACTGGGCGGCGGCGAAGTGCTGGCCGACAGCGCGACCGATACGTGGGCGGGCCTGACCAAGGTGGGATGGACGCCGGACGACGAATCGCACGTGCGCCTGTCCCGGCAGTATCTGTTCACCGCCGGCGAAGTGCCTGCGCAGGCCGATGTACAAACCTCGGCCACCGCGGTGCTGACCGATCGGGAGACGGAGTTGACCGTCGATCGGCTGTCGTATCAGAACGGCGACGGCGGTCGTCGCTGGATGAACCTGAGCACATCGCTGTACAACAGCCAGCAGGTGATACGGGAGAAACGCATCGGCACAGATGGGCGTCTGGACATCATCGACTTCGATACCGTCGGGGCCGAAATCCGGAACACATCGAATCTTGAGTTTGGAAAGATGAGTCATCGACTCACCTATGGCGTGGAGACCTTCTCGGATGAGATGCGGGCGTCGCGCGGTGCCAATCCGAACACGGTTTTCCCCGATGCGGACTCGCGCTTTATCGGCGCGTATCTTCAGGACGAGGTGGATGTGAATGACAAGCTGTCGCTCGTTCTTGGATTGCGTTACGACGACTTTCAGAGTGAGTCGAGCAGGGCGGAGCAGATCGGCGTTGCCCGGGAAAACCGTGACAGCGCGTTGTCACCGCGGCTTGGCGCGCTGTACATGTTCAATGACACGGTCGGCGCGACCTTCTCATTCAGTCAGGCCTTCCGCGCGCCCGCGTTCCAGGAACTGTTCATTTCAGGGGTGCATTTCGGCGCCAACAACTTCGTACCCAATGCGGACCTGACCTCCGAGAAGCTGACCAGCGGTGTGGAAGTGGGTCTGCGTGTGTCCGCCGACAGTGTGTTGACGGACGATGACAGCCTGAATCTGCGTGCCAACTACTTCAATAATCAGTTCGACGACTTCATCGACTCCATTGTGACGACCACGATTACGACGTTCGTAAATGTGAGCGAAGCGCGTACCCACGGCGGTGAATTGGAGCTTGATTATCGCGCGTTTGACGGATTTTCAGCGTCGATGGGCCTGTCGTATCTGCTGGGAGACAATGAAACGCGTGATCGTCCGTTGACCGGTATTCCGGGGCACAACGTGCGGATCAATCTCGCCAAGTCGTTTTACAGCGCCGGCCTCGATCTCGGTTGGCGCAGCGTCTTCTATCAGCGTCAGGACCGTGTCATTACCAATCAACCGGAGACGCCGGGCTACGCGGTACATGATCTTTGGGCAATCTGGCGGCCTTCCCGCTTTGATGGCTATGACCTCGCGGTGACCTTTGGCGTGGACAATGTCTTCGACAAGAACTTCCGGTCGCACTTAAGCTCGCTGCCGTCGGCCGGTCGCAATATGAAAATGACGATTACGGGGCAGTTCTGATGCACATACGAAACATCACGCGGCAGGTTTTGTCGGTTGCATCTCTGGCCGTAGCGGCCGCGGCATCGACCCCGTCGGTCCACGCACTGACCATTGAGTTTGATTACTCACTCGATACGGGGTTTTTTGATGATCCCGAGCGGCGGGAACGACTCGAGCAAGCGGCGTCGTTCTTTGAGATGTTCTCCGACACGTTGAGTCCGATCCAGACCGGCGGCGGCGACACGTGGGAAATCGCATTCAACAATCCGTCGAATCTCGGTCAATTTGCCGTCGTGGAAAATCGCAACGTGGCCAGCGATACGGTGGTGATCTATGTGGGCGCGTCAGCGTTTAACGCGCTGGGCTTCGCGACCAACGGAACGCTTTTGAATGTGGAGGGCACGGCGGCGTTTCAGGATGCGTTGCTTACCCGGGGACAGGAAAACACCGAGGGGCCCAATGCGTCGGACTACGGCACCTGGGGTGGCGCGATCAGTTTCAGCTCCAACCCTGACTGGTATTTCGGCGAGAGCGCGGATGGCCTTGGTGCAAACCAGAACGACTTTCTAACCACGGCGACCCACGAGATCGCGCACATACTGGGTTTCGGGGGCGCCGACTCCTGGTTCTCGCAACTCGTAACAGATATGGCCGGGAACCTCGTGTTTGAGGGCGCGGCGTCGATGTCGGTCTTCGGCGGCCCGGTCCCGACGGTAAGTGCCGCACACTGGGCCGAAGGCACGATGAGTTTCTTCAACGGCATGCCGCAGGAAACGCTGATGGATCCGACCACGCCGGCCGGCGTGCGTCAGCTCATGACCCTGCTCGACTTCGCCGCTCTGTCCGATATTGGTTGGGAGTCTGTTCCGGTGCCGTTGCCCGCCACGGCGTGGCTTTTCCTCTGCGCGCTGGGGGCGCTGGGCCACACCGCTCGCCGACGCTGAACCTCCGCACTGTCAGCTGGGTCGTCCGCGCGAAAGTCGCCTGGCATTTAACAGAATTTGATTTGCGGCTTGCTGGGCCGTGGCGTACGGTCCAACGATAAACCGGCGCGGTCAAACTCTCGACTTTGTCGTGCAAAAAAGCGACCGGTAGCCCAGAAACAAAAACCGTGTCGGGGGGACACACTTAATGAAAACACCAATGACATTGCGCCTGGCGGCGACAGTGATGGCCGCGGCGTGTCTGCCGGCGATCAGCGCTGCTGCAACGGGCGAGCCTATAAGCCGTACTGCCGCTGTTCGCGCGGCCTCTACGTTGCCGGTGGAGCGACTGCCGGCTGTTGATGTGGACGAGCGCCTTGCCGAGGACGCTGCCGACACAAAACCCGGTGGTCTGCGCTACGCGATTCCCATCGAGATGTCAGTCACGCCGCAGGATGCGGGGACGTGGGAGACGCTCAAGGGCGGCGATCGCCTCTGGCGCTACCGTGTCAACGCCCCAGGCGCGACCGATCTGAACTTTGGCTTCACGCGCTACCGTTTGCCTGAGGGCGCGACGCTGCACATCATCAGTGAAGCGAAGGACTACGTGGAAGGCCCGTACACCAGCGCGGACAACCGCGAGCACGGCCAGCACTGGACACCGGCGGTGCCGGGTGCAAGCGCCATCGTCGAACTGTTCGTGCCGGGCAAAGTAGCCGCCAACGGGTTCGATGGTCTCGAGCTTGAGCTCGGTCGTGTTGGCACCGGCTACCGAGATCTGTTCGGTACGCCAAACCTCTCGCGACAGGGCGCGTGCAACATCGACACGATCTGTCCGCAGGGCGACAACTGGCGCGACGAGATTCGCAGTGTGTCGCAGTACTCACTGGGCGGCGGCTACTTCTGCACCGGCACCATCATTATGGACGTGCCGGGCAGTTTCCGGCCGTGGTATCTGACCGCGGATCACTGTGGCCTGAACGCGGGTAACGCACCCTCGCTGGTGGTGCTGTGGAACTTTGAATCCGACATGTGCGGCGATCTGAGCGGTGGCCAGTTCACCGACGTGCAGACCGGCGGTGCCGTCTGGCGTTCAGCACGCGCGGACGCCGACTTCACATTGCTCGAATTGACGACGACACCCGATCCGTCGTTCGGCGCGTACTACTCCGGCTGGGATGCCACCGGCGCCGTACCGCAGAGCTCCGTGGGCATCAGCCACCCGAGCAACGACGAGAAAGCTCTGGCATTCAACGAGGACCCGCTGACCACGACGGACAGCTGCATCGGGCCCACGGGCGTGGGCAACACCCACTGGAACATCTCGGAATACGAAGAAGGCATGACCGAGCCGGGCTCCTCGGGTTCGGGCGTGTGGAACACCTACGGTTCCGATCCGTACAACCCGACGGCCAAACGCCTCGTTGGCGTGCTGTCGGGCGGACTGGCCGCGTGCTCGGGTTCGGTCCCGAACAATGAGTTTGACTGCTACGGCAAATTCTCCGAAGCCTGGGCGGGCGGCTCGACCGCCAGCACGCGCCTCGTGGACTGGCTTGATCCGGCGAACACCGGCACGCTAATCGTGGACGGCGCCGATCCGATGCCGGCCATGTGCGGTGATTCGATTATTGGCGCGGGCGAGGACTGCGACGACGGCAACCTTGCCGGCGGCGACGGCTGCTCGGCTTCCTGCGACATCGAGCCCGGCTTCAGCTGCGTAGAGCCGGACGGTGGTCCGAGCGTCTGCTTCCCGATCGCGTGCGGCAATGGTCTGGTTGAAATCAATGAGCAGTGCGACGACGGCAACACCGCCGGCGGTGACGGTTGCTCCGCGAGCTGTGAAGTCGAAGCCGGCTTTACCTGCGACAACGAGCCAGATAGCCCGAGTGTCTGCGAGCTGATTCCCGAAGGCTGCAACACCACGGTGACGGCGATTCCGGATAACAACGGCACGGGCGTGTCGAGCAGTATTGCAATGCCCGCGGGCGGCAACCTCGATGATCTGGATGTCAGCCTTGTGGTAGACCACACGTGGGTCGGCGATCTCATCGTAACGCTGCGCCACAACGATACGGGTACATCCGCTGTGCTGATTGATCGTGCCGGCCTGCCCGCGATTAATCCGAACTTCGGATGTGGCAACGCCAACGTCGACGTCACGCTTGATGACGCTGCTGGCACGGCGGTTGAGGACCAGTGTTCCGGCACGCCGCCGGCCATCGGCGGAACGCAGTCGCCGAACAATCCGCTGTCGGCCTTCAATGGCGAAGGCGTTGGCGGCACGTGGACCCTGACGGTGTCGGATAACGCAGGACAGGACACCGGCTCGATCATCGAGTGGTGTGTGCTGCCGACCGAAGACGTGGTTGACAGCGACGGGGACGGCATCGGCGACGATGTCGACAACTGCACCAACGATGCTAACCCCGGTCAGGAAGATGGCGACAGCGACGGCTACGGCAACGCCTGCGACGCTGACTTCAATAACGACTGTGTGGTCAATGTGGTTGATTTGGGAATTCTGCGGACCAACTTCTTTACCGCGTCGACTCTGACCGACCTGAATGCCGACGGCACCACCAACGTAGTGGATTTGGGTATCTTCCGGTCGCGCTTCTTCGGAGCGCCGGGACCCAGCCCGCTGGGGTCGTGCCCTAGCCGGTAATCGCGCACACATTGCGATGTAAAGGGCGGCGCCTTCGGGCGCCGCCTTTTTTTGTGAAACAATTGTGCGGCGACCGGGGTCTTTATTTGCGCGCCCCGATTGCACACCGATCAAAGCCGCGCTTTTGGGTGACTGTGGATTAATCGATCAGGGGATCGCATCGTGTCGGACAAGAAGAATCTCGTCATCATCGGCGGCGGCTTTGCCGGAACGGTTTTGGCCAAATCACTGGAGAAGCGGCTGCCCGAAGACTGGCGAATCTACCTTCTGAGCCAGACGAACTTCGTCACCTACAACCCGCTTCTGCCCGAAGTGGTGGGCGCGTCCGTGTTGCCGGGCCACGTGCAGGCGCCGATCCGGCAAATGGTGAAACGAACGCGCATTCGCATGGTGACCGTCGACAAAGTGGATTTTGATCGTCGGGTGGTGTGCTACCACAACGAAGAGCCGGGCGAACTGCACTTCGATCAGCTCGTGTACGCGTCTGGCGTGGGCGCCAACATGACCATGATGCCGGGGCTCAAGGAGCATGCACTGCCGCTAAAAACAGTGGGCGACGCGCTGCATATTCGTAATCGCGTAGTGGAGCGTCTTGAGCAGGCCACCATTCACCCGGATTCCGAACGGCGCAAGGCGTTGACGCGTTTTGTGGTCATTGGCGGGGGCTTCAGCGGCGTGGAGGTGGCTGGTGAGCTCGAGGATTTTCTGCAGTCGGCGCAGCGCTACTACAAAGGCGTGAAGGCCGAAGACTGCAAAGTCATCATGCTGCACGGCACGGATCGCCTCCTGCCCGAGCTCTCAGAGAAGCTGGGGAAGAAAACCGAGGCCATTTTCCGTAAGCGCGGAATCGATGTGCGCCTGAACACGCGCGCCGACCGGATTGAACATGAGAAGGTCATCCTGAGCGACGGCAGCGAGATCGACGGCTCACTGATCATCTGCACGATCGGCACCCAGCCGCACGCCGTCAATCAAGATGAGCGGCTGCCCATCGAGCGCGGCAAGATCAAGACACAACCGGATATGAGTGTCGAGGGCGTGGACGGTGTGTGGGCGCTCGGCGACTGCTCACTGGTGCCCAACGCGCGGGATGGCAAGCTCAGTCCGCCTACCGCACAGTTCGCCGACCGTCAGGCCAAAGTGCTG
The DNA here is from genome assembly GCA_039026595.1 of Pseudomonadota bacterium. GTDB lineage: Bacteria > Pseudomonadota > Gammaproteobacteria > Steroidobacterales > JBCCMA01 > JBCCMA01. The sequence continues at coordinate 45 of JBCCMA010000128.1, read as the reverse complement.
GCGAAAAACATCGCGGCCAGCGTGAAGGGTCAGAAAACCGAAGCG
>JBCCMA010000127.1:0-10558 GCA_039026595.1 Pseudomonadota bacterium | reverse complement strand
TCGGTAGCCGACCGATGTCCAACGAACTTGAGATGTCCATGATCGACGCGGGGGTCGACGTATCGTATTTCCGTCCGCTTGCGACGTGGCGTGTGTGGCGCAACGACAAGCGCACCCACCGCAAAATTCTGGTTGTGGACGGTGAACAGGCGTTCACCGGCGGCGTTGGTATTGCACAGGAGTGGAGCGGCGATGCGCGTCACCCCGGAGAATGGCGGGATACCCATTTTTGTCTGAAGGGACCGGTGGTCCCCATGTTGTCGGCCGCCTTTCTCGACAATTGGTTTGAATGCGGGCATTGGCATTTCGAGGCAGACCCACCCGTGACGGCCGAGCTCCCGGACGGCGTGCCCGTGCAATTGATCCGTGCGTCGTCAACGGTGGGTTGGACCGACATTGCCACCGTACTAAGAACGGCCATTTGCATGGCGCAGAGCCGTATCTGGATGTGCACACCTTATTTTGTGCCGGATTGGCAGACCATCTCGTTACTGCGTGAAGCAATGGAGCGGGGCGTGGAGATTCGATTAATTGTGCCTGGTCAGCACGCAGATACGCCTTATTCCAGATTTGCCGGCTGGCGCCGCATCGGTTCCCTTCTGGACAGCGGTCTGCGCCTGAGTCGATACGAGCCCACATTCATGCACGCTAAAATCCTGCTGGTTGATGATTGCGTCGCATGCATTGGCTCCGCGAATATCAATCATCGATCGCTGTCCAAAGACGAAGAGTGCTGCGCGATGGTCATCTCCGAATCTCTGGTGGATCAGCTGCGCGCTGATTTTGATCATGACTGGTCACAGTCACAACCCTATACGTCGGCAGACTGGCAGCGACGCAGTTGGGTGCAGCGCTGCAAGGAGCAGATCGCCACCACGATGGTTGAGCAACTGTGAACGGCCGTTTTCAGCGCGCCAGCATCTGGCTGATACTTATTTGTACTGGCTGCTCCGGCACTCAGATTTTGAATGCGACGTCTCCCGACGGTTCTTACACACTGGAGTCCGGGATTGCCTACGGTGAGCATCCTCGCCAGAAGCTGGACATTTACACAACGCTGGCGCCACTTCCAAACGCCCCGACACTGGTGTTTTTTTACGGCGGGGGATGGCGCGACGGCAACAGAAGCGAGTACGCCTTCGTCGCGTCGGCGCTCACCGCCAGAGGTTTCTCCGTGGTCATCGCGGATTACCGACTTTATCCTGATGTGGTTTTTCCGGTCTTCGTGGAGGATGGGGCAGACGCGTTGAATTGGTTGGCGGCGGAGGGCCGTCGCTACGGCCTTCGCAGCGACCGCATCAGCCTGATCGGGCATTCTGCCGGTGCACACATTGCCGCTTTGCTTGCTCTGGATCAGTCTTATCGAGATGGCCGAATGTTTCCGGTCATTGAATCCTGGGTAGGCATGTCCGGCCCGTACGATTTCCTGCCTATCGAAGAAGGGTACCTGCTCGACGTGTTCCCGGAGGCAACGCGGACGCAATCGCAACCGGTGAATTTTGTTCGGCGCGGTGCGCCGAGCACGCTGCTTTTACACGGCGCTGATGATGACATTGTAGATGTGCGGAACAGCGAGCGACTTGCGGTTGCGCTTGCTGAGCTGGGGAATGACGTTCGCGTTGAGGTGTACCCGGACGCGGGTCACGCCCGGCCCGTGGCGGCCTTCGCGCCGCTTCTGACCTTTCTTGACACTAGTCTTGCGGATACGATCGACTTTCTGCTTTCCGCGCCGCCCGGTGAATAGCGGATACCAGAAGCTGTGCAGATGAGCGTGCGGCACGGACAACGCGCGTGGGCCACCGTCCGACGGCGAGACCGACAATAAACGGCACACCTGTCAGGCCAATCAGCGTGACTGAATCGCTGAGGTGCTGTGAGACCGCGGCGGTGGCTGCTGATCGGCGGGCACGAGCCGCCACAACATCGTCCGCGCTTTGCGAAACCCGTCGAGACGCGTGCTTTTCGTTTAAGACCATGATCGGACCGCCTGAGCCGTTCTGTCCATACCGATTCGAGACGCGCTTCTTCGCGCACACGTAGCCCACGCAACGCTCGCCGCAAGGCAAAGGGCGCTTGTAGCAGCGAGGCCGACGCCCCAGCTTCCGATCCATTCAGCGATGAGCGCCGAAATGGCGCAGCCCGCGAACAGAAGGCTGAGCGCCAGCGCAAACATTGAAAGCACTTTCGAACGTACCGCCGCGAGGCTAGTTGCGATACTCAGTTCCGCTTCGGCTTTCGCCAGTCGGCCAACCGCGTAGGCCTCTTGACCGACAGAGGCAAGCCACGTCGAGATCGACGCGACGGCGTGCGCCGCGTCGATCTCGGTTGCGTCATCGAGAGGTTGCTCTTTCAACGGCAATTACCGACGCAGCAGTGCGCTGGCCAGCACGCCAGCTGCGAACGCAAGACCGACCGTCGTGCCAGGTCGCTCTTTCGCAAACGCCGTGACCTGATCAACACCATCTTTAACCGCTTTGTCCACCGATTCCCGTGACTCGGTCACTTTGGTGCCGGCGCGGTCCGCGCCGCGGCGCACGTCATTCTCGATCTGCCGGGCCTTCGTCGCTGCGTTATCGATCGCGCTGTGTGCGAGGGCGGTTGCACGGTCGGTGGTCGGTGCATGGTCAGGTTGTAGGTTATTGAGTGTGCTCATGGAGCCTCCAGTCTTTCGTCTGTGTTCGTGCGTTTGTTGTCGAGTGAACTTAACGCCGATTAACCGTCGTCGTTACTCAGCTTTTCCTGTGTTTTCTCGGCCGTTCGCTCGATCGTGTCACCGGCCGCTTCGATGTCCTGGCCGATACCGCGTGTGGTGTTGCAGCCAGTGAGGGCGATGGCAAAGGTGGCGCTCAAAAGCGCGTACGTCAGATTTTTCATCGTGTTCTCCTGTTTTGTTCGAAAAAATCGTGCTGAAGAGATCAGACCGGCGGTCGGCCGCGCAGGGCGCCTGCTATTGCGCTGACCACGAGCAGCACGAGGAACACGAAGAAGAGAGTTTTGGCGATTCCTGTGGCTGCACCAGCAATACCTCCAAAACCAAGTACGCCGGCGACAATGGCCAGCAACAGAAATCCGAGTGCCCAAGACAACATAGTTTTTCCTTTCGCTAGAATTGACAAATCAGGACGTTGCACAGCCCGTGCCAACTCAATAAGACTCTGTTTTTACTTGGGAAATAAATCTAACAGGACGCAGAGCAGACGTGGGACGCCCACGATTTTGCATCGCGTTTACAAATTTACGACGAGCTGGCGCGCTCTAAACGGCCGCCACGATGTGTTGGTATAGCGCTGCGAGAGAGACAGGCTTTCGGAGAAACATGGTCCGTTTCACGCCGTCAGAGGATAGTCTCACTTCATCGGTCGGATGCGCTGAGACGAAAATGAACGGAATTGCGCCGAGTCTGAGCTGGAGGTCACGCGCCAGTTCCGAACCGGTTGGCCCGTCCCCCAAATGCCAATCACACACGACGACATCAGGACGATGACGATCTGCCTCGTCTTTAGCTTCTGCAGCCGTCGATGCGGCTGACACGTCGCACCCCTGCAGACTTAGATACCGACAGCTGGCCTCGCGGGCCGCGGGCTCATCTTCCACCACGAGCACGGATAACGGCTTTTGTTTCTTAGTTTTGATCGCCGCCTTGTACACGAATAATGTTCTCCACACTGAGCCGGCCGGGACGCCTGGCTCGACAGTGCGGAAACGTTGCCACAACGCGTAGTGCAATGACAAGGAACTGCAGCGGTTGCTCCCAGCTAACCCGCTGCTTCCTCAGAGTAATCCCTGAGACGGTTGTAAAGGGTCTTGAGGCTCACACCGAGACTCGCCGCAGCGGCTTTTTTGTCATCTCCGTTGGCCTTGAGCGTGGCAAGTATCAGGTCTCGTTCCACGTCGGCGATAGATCTGCCTGCGCGGATGCCCTCAACGCCGCGGTCAATCGCGGGCGCGTTGACAGGGATCTGTTCAATCAGGTCTGTCGTCGCCAGAATGTGTGCACGGTGCACGGCGTGTTTGAGTTCGCGGACATTGCCGGGCCAGTCGTGATGTGCGAGGTTCTCGAGTGCATCGTCTGTAAAATACCGGGATGTGCCTTCGCTTGAGTTTAGCGCGTCTAGAAAATACTGCGCCAGCAGGCGGGCGTCTTTTTCACGTTCGCGTAGCGGTGGTAGCGTGATCGGGAAGACATTCAGCCGAAAGTACAGATCCTCGCGCAGGTGTCCTTCACGAATCGCCTCGGCCGGATCGCGATTGGTCGCCGCCACCAGTCGCGCATCAATTTCGATGTCTTGCTCCGCACCGACGGGGAGGACGCGACCTGTCTCAAGCGCCCTTAGCAAATGCGTCTGCATATCGAGCGGCATTTCGGTGATCTCGTCAAGGAAGAGCGTGCCGTTTGCAGCGCGCTGAAAAAACCCCTTGTGACGGCCAGATGCACCGGTGAAGCTGCCTTTCTCGTGCCCAAATAACTGGCTGCTCACCAGTTCGCTGGACAGCCCACCACAATTGACTGGAACGAACGCGCCGCTGCGTTGGCTAAGAGCGTGCAGTGCCTCTGCCACCAGTTCTTTGCCCGTGCCGCTCTCTCCCTGAACCAGAACGGCTGTTCCGGTGGGCGCCACTTGACGCAGAAGCGTATGGACGTTCTCCATCGCAGCGCTGGCGCCGATCATTTGCCCTGGCAAAACGACACCCGAGGCCTCGCTGTCAGACTGGTTCGACCCGACGGTCTGTTCGCCCGTATCTACCGCATTGATCAAGCTGATCACGTCCGCCGGTTCGACAGGCTTTTGCAGGTAGGTCACCCCCGGTCCGGCGACATCCCCGATCAGGGATTTTACGCCCGAGTGCCCTGTCACGATGATGATCTGTTTAGGTCGCGTTTTTTCGAATGCGTCCAGAAGCTCAAGTCCGCTGCCATCGGGCAGCATCAGATCAAGCAGAACAACGTCGGGTACCTCATCCCGTGTGATGTCCCGGGCAACGGCTAGCGTGTTTACGCCGACGGCTTGATGTCCGGCGCGACGCAGATACGCAGCGATACCGTCAACAAACGCGGTTTCGTCGTCAATGATCAGTACGTTGGCCATGTTTGCTGACTCTTTGCCACATTGAACGAAGAGCTTAAGTGTACTTTGTGTGGACGGTTGCGCACATGTAATTTTTGCAATAGCGCGCGCAAAAATGCGGGCGTATCCTCTCGCCGCATGGGACCGTTTCCAAAGATTGGGCGACATGCTGTTGCGAAAGCGGCGTCACCCGTTCTTGGCATTATCGTCGGCATCGTTGCATTCCTCGGATTAGCAAGTGATGTCTTCGCGCCGAGCCTGTTTGGGGAGAGTCTTCCCGGGCCGGCGGTCACTCGGATGACCATGGCGTTGTTCATCGTCTCTGCGGTGATCCTGACGGGCCTCAGACCTCGGTCGGCGACGTCGGCACCGTCGACCGCCCAACGACGGTTCGGCTGGCTGGGCATCGCGCTCGTGACAGTACCAGCCACCTTGATGCTCGGTCGCCGGGTGCTCACCGATAGTCACCAATTCGGGTTCAGTGCGCCCGTTATCGGATTGTGTTTTGCGGTTGTGGGCGTGGGTATCAGCTGCGCTATGGGCAGCCGAATACAGGTCATCATCAGCCGCTTTCTTGCTTCTGTTTTGTTCTTGGCCGGAATGGCGACGCTGCTCGGTTATACGTACGGCGCGCCCACCCTTACACGTGGCTTTGACGGTGTGACGTTCGTACCGGTCATGACGGCGATCGGATTATTGATGCTCGCGATTGCCATCGTCTGGCTGCGCCCTGAACAAGGATTCCCGGCGTTGTTGTCCTCTGAAACGGTGGTCGGCGCGCAGTTCCGTGCGTTGGTACCGATGGTTCTGGGGCCACCGCTGCTGGTTGGCGCCGCGGTCTCGTCCGGTTATAGCAGCCTGTTTGAAGGACCGCTCGCGATCGCCCTGACGTCGCTGGGCTCAGTTGCTGCCGCGGGCCTCGTTGGTGGATTGTCACTGGTTGTCATTGGTCGCTCGGATTCCGAACTGACATTGAAAACACAAGCGCTGGACAGCGCACGCAACGCCATTGCTATTTTTGATAACCGCCGTCAGGAGCCCGTCATTCAGTCGGTCAATGGAGCTTTTGAGCGGGTCACGGGCTTTGCGCGAGAGTCTGTGCTTGGAGCGTCTGTTTCACGGCTGGTCGCCCTGGACGAGGTACCTGAGAAAAACGAGAGCGTCGAACTCATGAACTGCGTTCTCACGTGCGGCTCCGGCACATTTGAGGCGCAACTTCGACGCCATCACAGTGGGCCATTCTGGGCGAAGGCAAGCGTCTCGCAGGTTCGCAACGCGCGCGACAATCTGAATCACACCGTGGTTGTAATTGACGATGTGACACAGGCGCGTCGCGACGCGCGCGCGCTGGAGGCGGCGCTGGAATCATCACGACAGGCCAATGCGATGCGCGCGACGTTTGTCAGAGTCATCAGTCACGAGCTTCGAACGCCTTTGAACGCGGCGCTGACGTGGATTCGACTTATGGAAGTGGATCGCGATGACGCAACGGTGGAAGAGGGGATGCGTGTGGTGGCGCAAAGCATCGATTCGCAGTCACGCCTGATCGATGATTTGTCGGACGCGGCTCGTTTCGAGTCATCGGGTGTCCGGCTTGAGAAGGCGTCGATTGATTTGGCTGAGGCTGTTCAGGGTGTTGTTGACGAACTTCGACCCGTGCTGGAAGCGCACCATAGTTTTTCATTTGACGCAGGCGGCTGCAGCTTAACGGTAGAGGCCGACCTGGTCCGGATCCAGCAAATCTGCCGCAATCTCCTTACCAACGCGGTGAAATACACACCACACGGCGGATCGATCCACTGTCGTCTCGCCAAGGAACCCGGCGTGGCCTTGCTCGCGGTTTCCGACACGGGCAAGGGGCTGTCAGAGTCTGAAATCAAATCGGTGTTTGATCCGTTTTGGCGCGCTCCGTCCAGTCAGCCTGGTGCTGGCGTGGGACTGTTCGTCGTGGCGATGCTCGCAGAGGCGCATGGCGGCAGCGCGTCAGTGACGAGTGACGGAGCGAATCAAGGTACAACTTTCAGCATCAGACTGCCGCTGTCAGATTCATCACCGCCGGATCGCGATCAAGGTGGTTTTTCATAACCTGCATCGACCAGGCTTTAACGTGATTTGAATGCCTCGACGGAACGGCTGTCCGCCGTTGCGTCAACTTTTCAATGTTTTGTACATCTGGCTGTCATAGCGCCGCAGCACGCGGCGAGCGGGCCGCATTGCCTGGTGATGCTGACTTGGCACGCTCCTTGCTGATCCGTTGAGACCTGGCGAAACGGAGTATGCGAATGAACAAGATTGTCCTGTCGATTGTCACTGCGGCGAGCCTGTCTACGGCCGCGTGCGTCGACGCACCGACCAAGCGCAATGACGTTCTTGCGTCCCCCGATGTGAATGAGCTGGCAAAGGACGCGAACCGATTGCAGTCGAAACTTGATGATACCCAGCGTCGGACGATCGACGGTGGTGATGCCGCTATCGTGCGTCATGAACTCTACCTGGAGACGATCGAGCAAAGCCCGGACGCTGACAATATAGGAGACACAGATGAATAGGGCACAAGTGGGAGCGCCCCTCAGGCTGACCGGTTTGGACGAACAAACGCAGGCAGCGAATCTCCGCGGGTCCACCACACTGTCTGTTCGAGTTGCTGCGATTGGTGCGCTTGCGCTTAGCGGAGCGTTGGCAAGCGTGGTCGCCCAGGCTTCTCCTTTGGAATCACAAGGTGACCCTGCGTCCATGGCCGACGCAACTTGGATCATCCTCTCGGGGACCATCAAAACGGCCGCGGCCGATGCCTTCGTACTCGACTACGGCGCCGGTGTCATTGTCGTCGAAATGGACAGTGCGGACGGCGGCGCAAGGGGCGCGGCCCTGAACCGCAACGATGACGTGACAGTCCTTGGGCGCATTGATGCCGATGCGTTCGAAGCCGTGTCGATCGAGGCGGCAGCGGTACACGTCGCCGGCGTTGATACGCCATTCGTTGCCAGTTCGATCGACGATGAAGAAGAGCTTCGGCTCGCGTCGTCGCTGGCAGCTTCTGAAGATCGGAATACGGTCAGTGTGATCGGGCATGTTAAAACGGTCAGTGACACCACCTTCACATTGGACAACGATCGTTTCCCATTGGTTGTCGATGTGTCACAGCTGGAAATTGACCTGTCGGACGCTGCCGGCTCGTTTCAGATAGAGCCGGATGATCGCGTGCGGGTTTCCGGTAGCGTGGGCCATGACTGGCTCCATCGACGCGAACTGGTCGCCGACAGCATCGCCATCGTGAACAAGTAATCGTGCTGGTCACGCCGTTGCTCGATCGCACCGGCTAGTGCCATCGAGAGACAGACCGACTACCCTCTGAGCATGGACTCATCCAACCAGCGACCGAGAATCGGGGTGACTGGCCCGGGCAAGCGGTGGGCGCCCGGGCGCATCGCCTCGTGCCGCGCGGTGCGGCGGGCCGGCGGCGTCCCGATTGCCATGCGACCGAGCGGCAACGCGCCGCTTTCGGCGTGCAACGGGTTTGTCATTACCGGCGGCAGCGACCTGCACCCGGAACTCTATGGCGCGTCGCCCGAGCTTTTTTCCCCTCCAGATCGCGAACGCGATCGATTCGAGCTGTCGGTTCTTGACTTTGCGCAAGAGCGAAACCTGCCTGTGCTCGGGATTTGTCGCGGCGCTCAGCTATTGAATGTGCACCGCGGTGGCACGCTGTTTTCAGACATCACAAAAATGCGCGCGCTGACCTCAAATCGCGGCACAATCCTGCCGCGCAAAAAAGTCCGTTTGTCGTCCGGAACGCGGCTGTCGTCCGTGCTGCGGCGGGAAACGCTTAGCGTCAACAGCCTCCATCATCAGGCGGTTGACCGGGTGGGTGAGGGACTGGCCGTTGTTGCCCGCGATGGTGACAACATTGTGCAGGGCATCGAATTTACGGAAGAACGGTGGGTCATTGGTGTTCAGTGGCATCCCGAATATCTAACCTGGTTGGCGCCGCACCGACGACTTTTCAGCGCCCTTGTGGCAGCCGCTGTGTGAATCAGAGAGCCGGCGACGTGAAAAAAGTGTTAAACCTGCCCGCAGGCACGTAACATTACGCTCGTCTCAGGACGGTGCCGCACCGCCGTATTCGGGGGATCATCATGGATGCATTCGCATCGTCTCTCCAGTGCCGTGGCAAGGCTGCCCGCCTGGCATCGTTACTTGTTCTTTGCATTGGCATGACTTCCATGTGGGGTTGTTCGCACACGGCGGTCGACCCGTATGAGCAAACCAATCGCAAGATCCAGGCCTTTAATGACGGGGCCGACCGCGTGCTCTTCAAGCCGGTCGCCAAGGCTTACCGCACAGTGACACCGGACTTTGCGGAAGCGGGCATTGCCAATTTCATCTCGAACCTGAACGAACCGTACACGGCGCTGAACCAGCTTCTTCAGGGCAAACCCGGTCTGGCCATTCACGATCTCGGTCGTTTCCTGATTAATTCCACATTCGGTCTCGGTGGCCTGATCGATGCCGGCACAGACCTCGGTTTGGAGAAACATACGGAGGATTTGGGGCAGACACTGGGCGTCTGGGGTATGGGCGCCGGGCCCTACCTTGTTTTACCCATTTTCGGGCCGTCAAACCCGCGCGACGCGATTGGTCTGATTGGTAACAATCTGGGCAACCCGCCGGTCTATCTTGAGGATCGCGGCGCGCGCAATGCGGCCGTGGGCATGCAGATCATTGACGCCCGTGCGCAGTTGCTGAAGGCTGAGCGGCTGATCCGGGGCGATCGCTATCTGTTTTTGAGGGATGCCTACCTGCAGCGTCGGGATTATCTGGTGAACGACGGTGTGGTTGAGGACAGTTTCCTGGACGACTGACATCCGCACAATTCTACCGCGAACTACGAAATAGCATGATCATCCCGTTTTTTCAGAAGCGTTACCGGCGCTGTCTCGAGTACCCGATCGTCTTGATCGCCGGGATCGTGCTGGCTTGCACGTGGGCCATCACCCAGTTGCCGAAACTCACGTTTGATGCGTCGTCGGATAGTCTGGTGGCCCAGGGCGACCCCGAACTGGCCTATTTCCGCAAGGTCACCGAGGCGTTCGGTGAGGCGCCTTTTCTGATTCTGACCTACACGCCGAACAGCGGCGAGTTGCTCTCACGGCAACACGTCGACCGGCTTGGTCGCCTCGTGGATGAGCTTTCGGCGATCGATGGGGTGGCCAGCGTCACATCCATACTTGATGCGCCGCTTTTGCAAAGCCCGCCGGTGCCGCTGTCGCAACTTGCGGAGTCGTTCAGGACCGTGCGATCGCCGGATGTGGACTTCGTGCTTGCGCGCACCGAGTTGACCGAAAGTCCCTTGTTCAGCGAGCTGTTGATTTCAACGGACGGGCAGGCGACCGCCATCCGGATAAATCTTGAGCTTCAAGATCGTCTGATGTCCGCGAAGACTGACCTTGATGCTGCTCGTGCGGGAGGTGATGTCGATCGCGTTGCTCAGC
>JBCCMA010000126.1:0-10587 GCA_039026595.1 Pseudomonadota bacterium | reverse complement strand
TGAACGTATTGGCATTTACCTGTGGATAGCGCCGCGCTGGATATTTCCTGGCGCTCCGCGCTGCTGGCCATGCTGGTCGCTCCCCTCGTCCTGTTGGGCATGCGCCTTTGGTTCCATCAACCCGAGCGCACGGCGTGCCGTTGGCTGGCGGCGCTTTTTCTTATGATCGTGTTGGAATGCATGCCGCAAATTCTGGGCTTTTCCGGCGCCTATCGCGTCTGGCCGGGATTGACCTTCGCACCGTTCAGCTACGAGCTCTGGTTCGGTCCGCTGGTGTATTTGCATGCCCATGCGCTGATGGACAAGCGACCCCTCGGCATGCGGTGGTTGTGGCTTGCGCCCGGTGCCGCACAGCTGGCGTACTACCTGTGGGCGTTTTCTTCGCTAGGCGACTATCGATCAAAGTGGGCCTACAACGACGCGGTGCATGAGCCGTACGTCGCGCCCGCCATTCTCGGCGGCGCTCTGATTCTGGCGCTGGTGTGCGCGGGCATGACGTGGCGCTTGATCCGTCAATATCGCGAATTTCTGGTGACCACCCAGTCCACGGCCTCGGACCTTGATCCGTCGTGGCTTGCGCGCCTGTTGGGCTGGCTAGGTCTGGTCCTCGCCTTGTGGCTCGGCTTTGAGGTGGTGGACTACCTCTTCGGACCGCTTGGCTATGTCCGCCGCTATCCGATGTTTGTGCTGATCGCGGCGGCGTTGTCGTGGACCGGCTTCGAGGCACTGGCCCGCATTCGACAGCCGTACGTTGCGTTACGTCCGGGCCTGCCGGTGCCCCCGCCACCGGCGGCCTCTGAACCGGGCCATGACTGGTCGACGATGGGACGCGATCTGGTGGCACAAATCCGCGACAACCAGTGGTTTCTGGAGCCGGGCTTCAGTCTGGCAAATCTGGCGCGTCGCGCCGGGTTGAACGAGTCCTACGCCTCGCGCGCCATCAATCGCGGGCTCTCTCGCAATTTCAATCAGGTGGTGAACGAGGCGCGGGTGCAGTACGCGTGTGAACGCTTACTGTCGCACCCTGATGAGACTATTCTCGATGTGGCCCACGCGTCCGGTTTCAGCGCCAAGGCCACATTTAACCGGGTCTTCCGGGCGGATACGGGGCTGACGCCGACCGCCTGGCGCCGGTCGCGTCCCGCTCAGAACGTCTCAAAATCCGTAAATCACGGATAAATCTGCAATTCAGGACGAACTGGGTGCGCGCAGCTGGGAGAGTTGCTCTCTCGCAAACCAACCGGAGATGCTCTGATGATTCGCCCCGATCACCGGCTGCTCAATGCCGCCGTTGCCGTCGTCTTGCTTACCGTCTGCTTTTTGTCGTCCGTTCACGCGGTGTCCGCAGCGCCGCTGGATCATGCGTCGGTCGTGGCCGACGTGACCCTCGCCCGCGAGGCGTATGAGCGGGTGCACCCCGGCTACACGCGGTATACCGACAATGCGGTCCTGACGGCGGGCTGGCAGGCCATTATTGACAAATCCGCACAGCGCGGCGGTCTGTCGGTCGAGCAGCTTTACCTCGACGTACAGGCCGTGCTCGCCAAAATTCGCTGTGATCACACCAAGGCCGAGCTGCCGTCGTCGCTCGCAAAGCCGCGTCGCAACGGGCCGTTTTACCTGCCTTTGCGCTTCGAGCTTGTTGATGGGCGTGCGCTGGTCCACGACGCGGTGCCCGACAACGGGGTTGCGGCGGGCGACGAGTTGCTGGCGATCGACGGTCAGTCCATTGCGTCGTTGATCAACCGATGGGCGCCGTTGATACCGGTGGACGCCTACACCGACCATGTGCGGGCAGGCGAACTGGCGTGGTCGCGGGAATTCGACGGCGGTGCGATCGAGCATTTCATGGCGCTTGAAGGCGTCGACCCCGAAGCGACGCTGACGCTAAAAGACGCACAGGGCCAGACGCGTACGGTGACGGTCGCCCGTATCGGGCTGACTGAACAAAGTCAGTTGGCGGGTTCGGGGGCGCGCAATTTTGCTGACGCCGTTTCGCTTGATCTGCGCGACGATCAAACGGCGATCTTGCGCGTCGACACGTTCGTCAACTACCGCCAGCCGGTGGACCCGGACGATCTTTATGCGCCGCTGTTCAAACAGATCGAACGCGCGGGCGTGAGACACCTAATCGTCGATTTGCGCCAGAACGGTGGCGGATCGGACGACGCGCGCAACCGCCTGCTCGCGCATCTGATTACCGAGCCCACGCGCATGACCGAAGAGATACGCGTCAAAACGCTGGATCTGGACGGTTTGCGCCCGCATCTGAGCAGCTGGGAGCCCAAAGCCCTGAACCCGAGCCGCTGGTGGTTCAAGCAACGCGACGAAGGTGATTACCGGATCCGCGGCGGTCTCGTATCGTGGTTGTTCGGTATCCGTCATGTCGTCAAGCCGGCGCGTTATGCCTGGAGCGGTCGTCTGACGGTGCTGACGTCGCCGGCTAATTCGTCGGGCTCGACCATGCTGCTCGCCGCGCTGAAAGGATCAGGCCGGGCGAGGTTCGTCGGTGGTCGCTCGGGCGGCAATGTGGCCGGGCCCACTGCCGGCATCCAGTTCACGCTGACCCTGCCCAACAGTCAGATCCGCACGCGCCTGCCGGTGCAGCGCATTGTGACAGGGTACAGCTCGACGTCGCCGACGGGCAGCATCGAGCCAGATATTTTGGTGCAGCCGTCGATCGAGGATCGTCGAGCGGGTCGCGACGTTGTGCTCGACGCGGCGTTGGGGATAGTGGCTCGCTGACGACCGGTCAGTCGTCGAGATCGTCCAAAAGATCCGATAGTTCGTCGAGGCCGTCGGCGCTCAGATCGGCGAGCGGAAAGTCCTCGGGCACGACGGTGTCACCGCGGCGGGCTGGCAGCTCGCGCAGCGTGTCAAACGTCGACTCCGCCATCGACTGCACCGTGGACCGGGAAAGCGCGCCACGCGGCCACACGTAGTTGAACACCAGCGCGCCATCGTCAATCCGCGCGTTGATCTCGAGCGGATAGGCGCGTGGTGCGTCGGCCGCGCGCGCCTGCCCGCACCGTTCATCGACGAGGGCCAGTGCTGGCGCTTGTGTGTCTTCCGTCGGCGCGCTCTGATGCTGACCGAGGAAATTGAACAGCACCGACGCACGGCCTTTGGCGCGGATGGCCCGCGCGTCGTCGCTGTTAACGTGCCCGCCCATGATCAGACCGTAACTCTGGCCGCGGTCGGGGAGGCGACGCACGGCGCGCTTGACCGCACGCAAGCTGCTGCCCGAATCACCAAAGCCGTTGTCGTCGTGCACAACCAGCGGATACGCGGTGGTGAACCAGCCGACGGTGCGGCTCACGTCAACGTCATCGAAAATGGGGTCACGACCGTGCCCCTCCAGTTCGAGTCTTACGCGCGTGGTGGACAGTTGCGTGCCGAGCGCCCGCGCCACGCCCGCGATCAACAGCTCGAAGAGACTGGCTCTCAGGTCTTCGCCGGCGTCGGAGAGGGCCGCGGTCTGCGCGATGCTGAGCGCGACTGTCATTGTGTCGACGTCCGCTTCGGTGGCGCGGAAGGCGTCACTGGACGGGGTTAGTTCATCGAACGGGCCGGCGAGGCTCTCGCACCAGGCGCGCGCGTGCGTCTCAAAATCAGCGTGCGCTGACCACGTTTCGAGGCGCTTTGAAAACAAAGCGAGCGCATCGGTGCGTGGTGGCAGTGCGGGGCTGGTACCGGTGCTTACGGCGATAAGAGCCGCTTCCAGATCCTCGATCACAATGCGCCACGATTCGGCATCAACCACAAGGTGATGAAGCACGATCACCAGGCCATCGGGTTCGCCTCCCGGCGTGCGCACCAGTGCAACCCGCATCAGCGGCGGTGTGTCGAGCGCCAGCGTGGCGTTCAACTGTGTGGCGCGCGCGTCAATCTCGGCGAGCGTGTTTGTGGACATGCGCAGGTCCCACTCGACCACCACGTTGGCGTTCACATCGAACGGCGCAAGCTGCCGTGCGCGCCAGTCGGTGTCTTGTTGCGTAAAGCGCGTTCGCAGTGCGTCGTGATGCGTCACCACCGCGGCGATCGCACGTGCAAGCTGACGAAGCGTGACCTCGACTGCGAGTGCAAACCGGTAGGACAAATTCCAGTGCGCCGTGCCGCGGTCAATGTGCTCGAAAAACCAGCGTTGAATCGGCATAAGCGGCTGTGGGCCCACGGCGGGTTTTTGCGGCGCGCGGCGTGCGCCTCGTTGGGCCGCTGCGCTCGCTTGCGCGGCAATCGTCGGTTGGGCGAAAAAGTCGGCAGGGGAGACGCTAAGGCCCGCCTTCGTGGACCGTGCCAGCACGCGGATGCTGAGCAGCGAGTCGCCGCCCAGCGCGAAGAAATCGTCGTGGATGCCCACGCTCTCAAGATTGAGAACGTCACACCAGATCGCGGCTAGCGTGCGCTGCACGTCACTCTCTGGGGAAACGTGTCGTCCAACCGAACCCTGCGCGCCGGTGGTATCACGCACCGCGAGTGCCCGCCGATCAATCTTTCCGGCGGGTGTGCGCGGCCACTCGTCTATCTGTTCCAGATGAGCAGGAATCATGTACGCCGGCAGTCGCTCGGCAAGCTGCGCCTTGACGTGTGCGGGGTCGATGTCGCCGTCGCCCAGCAGCCACGCGACCAGACGTTGGCCGTTGTGCAGCACGACGACGGCTTCGTCGATAACCGACTGCCCACGCAGCGCGTGTTCCACCTCACCGGGCTCGATTCGAAACCCGCGTACCTTGATCTGATCGTCGACTCGACCGACGAACGACAACTGACCGTCGCGGTGCCAGCGCACCCGATCACCGGTCCGATAAACGCGCCCGTCGGGGTCGAGGGTGGAGGCGACAAAGCGTGCCGCGGTTTGCTCTGGATCACCCGCGTAGCCATCGGCCAGCTGGGGGCCAGCGACACATAGCTCGCCCGCGACGCCTGGCGGCAGGAGGCGGCCGTGTCGATCCGTCACGTAAAGACGCGTCGTGGATAGCGCGGCGCCGATGCGCACCGGTTTGTTTGGCGCTAACGACGTCGCGCTGCACCAGATGGTGGTTTCGGTGGGACCGTACTCGTTGTGCAGCGCAAGCTGCGGTTGCTGGGCATGATGGTCACTCACCAATGTGTCGGGGCAGGCTTCTCCGGCGACGATCACCGTACGCAGCTTTGTGACTGCGCCGATGGAAGGCAATAACTCGGCGTACAGCGAGGGCACGGTCAAAATGTGGGTGACCGCATGCGCGCGCAGGAACGACATCAGACTGTCCACATCCTGTTCGGCGCGGTCGGTGGGTAGCGCCAGCGCGCCGCCGCGGCCCAGGGTCCAGAACAAACCGGCCATCGCGCTGTCGGTCGACAGCGCGGACAGCATGCCGAACACGCGCGGCGGCTCACTGTAGTACCCATCGCGTGCCCGCACCGAGTGCGCGAGCGCGCGGTGGCTGATGACCACACCCTTGGGCGTACCCGTGCTTCCAGAGGTGAACATGATGTACGCCGTGTCGGACGGCTCGGGTCCGGATATCGGCTCCAGCCGGGAACCAGGTGCTGACATCGCGTGGGTATGCAGCAGATCGGCGAGGGGCAGGACACTCACACTGTCTGGCAGTGCGTTGGCGTCGCTCGAGACGAGCGCAAAAACCCGGCGGCCGTCGCGCGCGAGCGCGTCGGCCATTTGCGCCAGACGCTGCGGCGCCAGATCGGGCGCCACCGGGCAATACGCGGCGCCGGCGGCCAGAATACCCGGCAGCGCTGCCACCGTGGTGGCGCTGCGCGCACCCGACACCATGACCACATCGCCGCGCGAGACGCCGATTCGCCGCAGCCGGTCCCGATCGGCGATCGCACGCTGCGCAAGGTCGCCGTAGGTCAGCCTTAAGGCGTCATCGACCAGCGCAATGGCGTTGGGCGTGGACGCGGCGTGCGCGAGGATATCGTCGAGAAGGGTGGTGTTCGGGCCGGGTATCGATCCGTTCGGCGAGGCCAGTCCGGTTACGCGTTCTTGTCGACCCTGGTTGAGCAGTGCGAGCGACACCAGCGGCTGTTCCAGCGCGTCCGGCAGCCGCTCAAGCACGTTGACGAGGTTGTGAAGAAAATCGTCGAGCGCTGCGCCGTCGAGGCGGTGTGGATCGGCGATGCCAATAAGCTGAAAGCGGTTATCGGGTACGACGAGTACGGCCAACGGGTAGTGGCTGAACTCGACGAATCGATCAATCTCGATGTCCGGCCCACCCGCTGGTACGTCCGCGGCCGGGAAACTCTCGTAAACCAGAATGGACTCGAACAAGGCTTGTCCGCTTGCGACACCGCTTAAACGCGCAGCGGCGGGCGCTGACGATTGCTCCCGGGCCCGCAGTCCGACCTGCTCGGCGTGCACGTGCTCGATGACCTCGCGCACGGTCTGTTGCGCGGCAAGTCGGATGCGCAGCGGAAGTGTATTGATGAACAGACCCACCGTCTCTTCTACGCCGGCGAGGTCCGGCGGGCGGCCGGCCACCGTGGTGCCAAAAACGAGATCGTCGCGATCTGTGTACAGGCCGAGCGTCAACGCGTACGCGGCGCTTACAAGGCTGTTCATCGTGACGCGCCGTGCGCGCGCCGTAGCGTTGAGACGGGTGACCAGATCGGGCGCAAGCTCGCATTCGCGCAGCACATGCGTCTCGTGCACGGTGGCGCTCTCGGTCGCGACATCAGGAAACGTCGGTGTATCGAAATCGGACAATTGCTCGCGCCAGAATTCGGCGTCGGGCTTGTCGTCGCGGTCCTTCAGCCAGTCGACAAATGTCGTAAACGACGGCGCGGGCGTGCCGAGTGATCGGGGTGCTGAATAAAGACGCCGCGCGTCGTTCATGGCCAGGCGCATCGACCAGCCGTCCATGATCAGGTGATGGAAACTCAGATTGAAGCGGTGTTGATCCGGTCCTGTGCGGATCAGCGCGCAGCGAAGCAGCGGGGCTTGCTCAAGGACAAACCCGAGATCGCGGTCGCGCGCCAGCCAGTCGGCCAGCGCGTCATCCTGCGCCGTAGCATCGAGCTCGCGCCAGTCCAGCGTTTGCCATGGCAACACCACGCGCTCGCGCACGATCTGCAGAGGCTTGTCGCGCCCGTCCCATGTAAACAGGGTACGCAGCGCATCGTGCCGCGCGACGACTGCCTCCCACGCTTCGCGCCAGCGCGCGTGGTCGAGTGCGCCGGTAATCACAGCGCTGAACTGGCTCTGGTACGCCCCGCGCGCGCCGTCGCGAATCACATGAAAAAGAATGCCCTCCTGAGCGGGTGTCAGGGTGGTGATGGCGGCGATGTTCTGGGCACTCATAGCCCGTCGCCGAGGTCGCTGATCAGGTTATCAAGTTCCGTCTGACTGATGTCCGCGGACTGGAAGTCGGCTGCCGTGAGCGCGGCATCGGCGCCGTTGCGCACCGCCTCCACCAGGGCGGTCAGCGCCTCGCGGTAACGGTTTGCCAGTGCTTCGATGGTATCGCGGTCGAAACGGCGCGTGCAGTAGGTCCACATCAGCGTGAGCTGGCCGTCAAAGGACATGACGTCCAGATCCAACGCGTGTTCACGGGGCGCATCGTCGGACTGGGACAACCAGAGCGGTTCGGCAAACGCAAACCAGTGGCCGCCCGAGCGTGCGCGGTCCCACTGTCCGAGATAATTGAACTGTATCGGCGCAACCGTGTTGTCACCCTCCAACGGTGTGGCGCCGAGGTAGCGCGCCGCGCCGTATGCGAGCCCGTTGTCGGGCAATGAACGCAGCATTGTCTTGGCGTCGCGTACCCAACTGGCCGGGTCGGTGGCACTGCGGGTCAGCCGCACGGGGAACAGACTGGTGAACCAGCCGACAGTGCGCAACACATCCAGATCGGGCGACACCGCCTCGCGTCCGTGGTGTTCCACGTCGATGGTGACGGCGTCCGCGCCGAGCCAGTCGCATAGCGTGTTGGCCAGCGCACCCAGCAGCACGTCCGGTGCCTGCGCGCGCCACGCGGTGGCAGCGTCGACCAGAAGCCCCGAGGTCTGGTCGCGATTGAGTGTGATGTCGATGCGCGCGCTGTCCCCGGCGCGCGGTGGGCTCTGGGCCGGCCGATCGGTCGGCAGTACGCTGTCCATGCCGCCGAGCGGTTGCGCGCGCCGCCAGCGCTCTGATGCCTTCGGCGCATAGTTGGTCAGGGCATTTACATACGTTTTGACTGATGTGGTACGCGGCGGGAGGTCGACCGGTCGACCGTCGCGTAATTGCGTATAGGCGCTCTGCAGATCCTCGAGCAGAATCCACCACGACACACCATCGACGGCCAGATGATGCACGGTCAGGAACAGCCAGGGGGCCAGACCATGGCCGCGTTCAAACAACAGTGCGCGCAGCAAGCGGGCATCGCTGATGCGAAGCGTTGTGTTGGCTTCCGCGCACAGGCGTCTGACGCGGGACGCATGGCGCGCGGGGGGCAGGTCCGATAAATCGATCTGGGTGAGTGCGGGCGCAGTCTGCTCAACGGCGCCAAATGACTGCTCCCACTGGCCATCTTGGCCATCGTGACGTGTGTAGCGAGCTCGGAGTGCATCGTGCTGCCGCACAACCTGTCCCAGCGCCTCGTTGAGCATGTCCGGGTTGATGCTGGTGGTCGCGGTCAGCAGAACACTCTGGTTGTAGTGATCGAGCACCGCCTGCGACTCGCCTCTGCAGCGCTCGAAGAAGCGATGCTGGATTGGGCTCAGCGGGACGGGCCCTGTGACCGGCTTGTCGTCGCCGATGTTCGCCGCGCGATCGTCCACCACGCGCGCCAATTCACGCACCGTTGCGTGCTCAAAGATCTGCTGCGGCTTGAGCCGCAAGCCTTGTTTGCGTGCGCGGCCAACGATCTGAATGTTGAGGATCGAATCGCCGCCAAGGTCGAAGAAATTATCGTTGGCGCCGATTCGGTCAACGCCGAGCACGTTCTGCCAGATGGCGGCAAGTTTCCGCTCCACCACACCGTCAGGCGCCACGTAGTCGACGGCCAGGTCCGGCCGCAGGTCGTCCGGATCGGGCAGGGCGGGTCGGTCGACCTTGCCGTTCTGGGTCAGCGGGAGGGCGGTGAGCCGAACGAACTGCGAGGGGATCACCGCCCGTGGCAGCGTTGCCGACAGTGATGCGCGCATTGACGTGGTGTCGAGGTCGGCGTCAGCAACGTAGTAGGCGACCAGCCTTCGGCGCGCGCCAAACTCGCTTGACGGGTCCGGCATGTCGTAACCGATCTCTTGCAGGATCGCGCGCACGGCGTCCACGTTGATGCGGTCGTCAAGTTCGTCACGGGCAGCATCGCGTTCCTTATGCCCCAGACGAACGTCCCAGCTGTAAGGCATCGAGTAATTGTGAAACCCGCGCTCGGCTTTGTGGACAAAAATACCCGCCTCGTTGATCAGGCAGTTCGTAGACCGCCCGGTATCGGCCGGGCGCACCCATTTGATTCGATGTCCGAGATAGTTGTACATCTCATCGAGGCTGACGTCGGTGTAGCGGTAAAAATCGACGTAGCGGATATCGTCGAACACGTCGTCCGTTTCGAAGGCGCTGGTGTCGAGGTGTTTCGACACGGCGTCGTCCGCGCGGTGATAGGCCTTGCGCGCTTCAATGATGTTGTGGTCGATCTCCGCCGGATCGAAAATGCGCTGGGTGAACTGGTCGGCCACGCGCGTTTCAAAAATCTGACCGCGCGAAAGACCGGTGAAGATGTAGCGGATGCCGCGTTCCCGGGCCAGATTCACGCTCAGCGTATAGATGGTCTTGAAGCAGCCGTTGCACACGTTGCTGAAGCGGTTGAGGCTGTCGACGAAGATCGCGTTCATGGCACTGGTCTGGCCCACGATCAGTTCAAGCCCCAGCCGCTCGCAGATCATGCGCATGTTGGCTTTGGCGCCCTCTGAAATAAATCCGTTATCGAGCGTGAACACGAGCGGTGTGAGACCCATATCAACCAGTTGGCAAAGGGCGTAGGTGCTGTCCTTGCCCCCGCTCAGCAACATGATCGAATCGGGCTTGCCGTCAGCGCTCGTCACCACGTGCTGCACGATGCGCCGCAGGTCGTCGAGGGAACCGAAGTACTTCAGGGCGCGTTCGCGCTCGTCGGCGTAGACGCGGCAAATATGACAGATCAGGTCGGTGTCGAGGCGCGCGCTCGGATGGCGGCCGGAGAGTCCACAGCGTTGGCAGAACGTCTCTTCACTGGCCGAAGCGGAATCGGTCAAGCGTGCAGCGGCAGCTGACACACCGGGAATCGCGGCAACGGCGGCCTCCACGTCGCCCAGTTCGACACGCACGCCGTTCACCTTGATCTGATCGTCGCGTCGACCGTGGTAGGCGAGCGTGCCGTCGTCGCGCCAGCGCGCGAGGTCGCCGGTCAAGTACATGCGCTCACCCGGTCGAAACGGGTTATCGACGAAGCGTTCCGAGTTCAGCGCGTCGCGATCTCGATAGCCACGGGCTACGCCAACGCCGCCGATGGCGATTTCACCGATGGCACCCCGTGGCATCAGTTGCTGGTGGTTATCGAGCAGATAGATATGGGCGTGGTCGATGGGTCGGCCGATGGGCACGGACAGACCGGTCGTGGCATCGATGTC
>JBCCMA010000125.1:0-10591 GCA_039026595.1 Pseudomonadota bacterium | reverse complement strand
CGGACGGCGCGTGGATGTGGGTGATGACGTCCTGGCTCCACGCCTTGGCCGCAAGCCGGCACGCTACTGAGTCACGCGACCGCTCGGCACGGTCCGCGACAATGTAAAAGTCGACCCGCGTCATCGGCGGGCGTCAGCCGCCTGCGGCGCGATCCATGAGGTACTGCGTGAGCAGCGGCACAGGACGACCCGTCGCGCCTTTTGCGCCACCGCCGACCCACGCTGTGCCCGCGACGTCCAGATGCGCCCAGCGCAGGGACTGGGTGAATTGCGACAGGAAAACGCCCGCGGTGATGGCGCCGGCCTTGCGACCGCCCACATTGGCGAGGTCAGCGAAATTGCTGTCGAGCTGGGGCAGATATTCATCGGTCACCGGCAGGCGCCACGCTCCGTCCCCGGCGGACCGACCGGCGGCGGCCAGTTCGTCTGCGAGATCGTCATCGCGGCTCATCAGCCCGCTGTACTGATCGCCCAGTGCGATCACGCACGCGCCGGTGAGCGTGGCAATATCGATGACCGCTCGAGGTTTGAAGCGTTGTACGTACGTCAGCGCGTCCACCAGAATCAGGCGCCCTTCGGCGTCTGTGTTGAGCACCTCGATGGTCTTGCCGGACATGCTGGTCACAATGTCGCCCGGTTTGGTCGCGCTGCCGTTAGGCATGTTTTCACACGTGGGGACGATGCCCACGACGTTGATCGGCAGTTTCAGCTGGGCGAGGGCACGGAACGTGCCGAGCACCGACGCGGCGCCACCCATGTCGTATTTCATTTCGTCCATGGCGGCCGATGGCTTGATCGAAATGCCGCCGCTGTCGAAGGTAATGCCCTTTCCGACCAACGCGTACGGTGCCTCCTTCGCGGGTGCTCCCTTGTACTGAAGCACGACCATCTTGGCAGGCTCATCGCTGCCAGCCGTCACCGACAGGAACGATCCCATCTTGAGCCGACGCAGTTGGGCCTCGGTCAGAATCTGGACCGACAGGGACTTATATTTTTTCGCCAGTGCCCGCGACTGGTCAGCGAGGTGCGTGGGTGTGCACACATTGCCGGGGCGATTGGCCAGATCTTTGGCAAAGGCGGTGCCTGCCGCCATCGCATCGCCTTCGGCGCTGGCCGTCTTTGCACGGTTTGCCGCGGCGCGCGACGCCACCCCGTAGCCGTAGCGCTTCAGTTTCGGCTTTGGTGCTTTGCGTCCGGACTTCAGTTCATCGAACCGATACGTGGCATCGCCCAGATTCATAACACTGAGTCGAACGGCCTTGTCCGATGAGCGCGGCTCCGGAAATTCGTTGGCCAGGTAGCTGACGGCGCTCGTCGCGCCAGTGGCAAGCAGGGCTCGGGCGGCGGCGAGGTCTGCCCGGCGCCAGCCTTTGACGTCCAGCTTGCTGGCCGCCCCCAGTCCGACTACCAGCACCCGTTGCGATGCGACACCCTTGAGTGCTCTTAGCAAAGTGGTGGCGCCGACGCCATCGCGTAAGTCTCCGTCACGGGCGACCGCGCTGATCGCGCCGCCGCTGGCCTTGTCGATGGCTTCGGCCGCATCGGTCAACCGCCCTTTGCTGTGTACGCCCACGATCAGGCATCCGTGCGATTGTTTGTGGGGCGCTCCACTGGCGGCGAAATACTGCATGCCTGTCTCCGTGAAAATCTAGGTAAAATGCGGCGCTGGCGGCGGTGGCTTGCCGCGCCGCGCACCGCGCGCAACGCGGTTACAATGGCGCCGAAGTGTACAAGATTCGCCCGCACCCTGCGATGCGGGCCGGCGGGCAGCATTCCTTGCAAATTATTGACCGATACCTGATGCGCGAAGTGGCCATGACCTGGCTCAGTGTGACCCTTGTGCTGCTCGCCATTCTGGTCAGTAATCAGTTCGCTCGTATTCTGGGTGATGCGGCCGGCGGCAAGCTCCCGCGCGAAGCGGTGTTTACATTGCTCGGCCTGACGTCTCTGAATTATCTGACCATCCTGATACCGCTTGCGCTGTTTCTGAGCGTCATGCTGGCACTCGGTCGCTTGTACAAGGACTCGGAGATGACCGCGCTGGTGGCGTGCGGGATTGGGCCGCGGCAGTTGTATCGGCCGTTACTGCGCTTTGCTGCGGTCGTGGCGATCGGAGCCGGCGCGTTATCGATTGTCGCGGCACCGTGGGCGTTACGGCAGGTCGAGATTATACGGGCCGATGCCGAACGCGAGGCGCAGATCGATGCACTCAAGCCCGGTCAGTTCCGAACCAGCAGCGGCATCGTGTTTTACGCAGAAGGTCGTCGCGACGACGGACAGCTTGAGAACGTGTTTCTGGAGCGCACCGAGGGAGATCGTGTCGAAGCTGTCGTCGCCGCGCGTGCTCAACAAAAGACCGATCCGGTGTCTGGCGTGCGCCTGATGGTGTTGTATGACGGGGAGCGCTACGAGGGTGTGCCTGGGAGCAGTGAGTTCCGCATCGTCTCGTTTGAGGAGCACGGGCTTCCGATCTCGTTCGCGCGCGACGGACCGCCTGCGCTGAGCGTCGAGGCACTGACGCCCGCCGAGCTGATCGAGGACAAAAGTAGCGAGGCCGCGGCGCAGTGGCACTGGCGGCTGGCCGCACCCATCACAACGCTGGTATTGGCGCTGCTTGCGCTGCCGCTGGCGCGCACCGGTCCACGCCAGGGACGCTACGGCAAACTCGCGATCGCCATCCTCGTTTACATTGTGTACGCCAACCTGTTGGGCGCCGGTCGCTCGTGGATCGAGAAGGGCGCGGTGCCCGGCTCCATCGGGCTCTGGTGGATTCACGGCGCGGTTATCGTGTTTTGCGGAGCGCTTTTGTATCGCGCCTACGGGCGCCGCTGGAAAACGGCAACGTGAGAATCCTCGATCGTTACATTGTCTCGGCGATGCTGGGCGCCACCGCACTGGTCATGCTGGTACTCGTCGGGTTGGCCGCGTTTATCAACTTCGTGGGTCAGGTCGACAATGTCGGGGAGGGCGTTTACACGATCGGGGATGCGCTGGTCTACGTGGCGCTGCTGATTCCGCAGCAGGCCTATGAGATGTTGCCGGTTGGCACGCTGATTGGCGCTCTGCTCGGTCTGGGAACACTGGCGTCCAGCAGCGAGTTGACGGTATTGCGCGCCTCAGGGGTGTCCGTCTGGCGCCTTGCCCGCGCCGTCGCCATCGGCGGGGTGTTGCTGACGATCCTCACGAGCGCGCTCGGCGAGCTCCTGGCACCCCCGGCCGAGCAGTATGCGAAGCGTTATCGCACGCAGCAGCTCGAGCGCGATCAGGACGTGTCGGGTGGTCAGGGTGGCTGGATCAAGGATGGCAATGTCATCGTCAACGGCGGTGCGGCGTTTCAGGACGGCGCCGGCGGCGGCGTTCGGATCTACCGCTTCAGCGATGACGGCACGTTGTTGAGCATCGGCCGGGCGGCAGCGGCAGAGGTGAGTGAGCACCAGACCTGGCTTTTGACGGACTACGGTGAGTCGAGTTTCTCGCCAGCGGGCGTCGCCACGCGCAATGACGCGCTCGCCACGCAGCGCTCGCTGTTGAGTCCGGAACTTCTACGGCTCTCGGTGGTGGAGCCCGATCAGCTTTCGGGACGCAGGCTGGCCCGTTACGTCGATTACCTGAAAAGCAATGGACTGAGCAGCGATCGTTATGAAATTGCGCGCTGGTCGAGGGTGGCCAGTACGATCACCGTTTTCCTTATGAGTTTGCTCGCCCTGCCGTTTGTCTTCGGCTCGCTGCGCTCTTCCGGCGCCGGGACGCGGCTGGTCATCGGTGTCCTGTGCGGTCTGGCCTACTATCTGGTCAGCCAGACGCTGGCCAACAGCGGCACGGTGTACGGCCTTGAGCCCATGGCCGCGGCGCTCACGCCGCCGTTTATTCTGGCCGCGATTATCGTCGTTCTGATGGCGCGTGTGGACTGACGCGAGCGCAATACGGGCGCGATCAGGACGCGCCGCGTGGGTCGCGGCGCTTCGGAATCACAATCAGCCGTGTCCCGCTCACCATGTCGTGCCACGCCCGGCGATCTTTGTCGACCAAAGACCACAGGAAGCCGAGCCCCCCGCACAACCACGACAGGAGAGCCACGAGGCTTCGAATCCACGCCTCCCGCCACGTAACTGTGCCGCCGCTGGCGCCGCGCACCTGAAGCCGCCACGCGCGCATGCCCAGGGTCTGGCCGCCGAAACGCCAGAACAGCGCAAAAAATCCGCAGCCCACCAAAAATACGTAGATGGAAAAAAGCCAGTTGCCAACGATGGCTTCACCGCCATTGAAAGGCAGCATGATGAACGTGGCGATCATCAGCACGGCAATCAACAGAAGGGCGTCGTAAAGCATGGCGGCCAGTCGCCGCCACAGCGCGGCGTTCGGAAGCTTGTCATTATCGGTCACTGTCATGCGCGAGAGGATAGCGCCCGCGGGCGTCTGCACGCCAACATCACGATTAACAGCGGACCCAGCGCGCCGCCACCGCCGCCTGAACTTTGCGGAGTGACGGTTGGCGGCGTGATGACCGGCGGTGGTGCGATAAAGCGTGCGCGACAGGACGCCGTACCGCCTGCCGTGGTCTGTGCGCCCGGCGGGGCGACCACGACCGCGATCTGACAATCTGTGCCGCCTGAGTCTCCGGCCTCACCCAGTGCATTTTCATAGCCCGTCCAGTGGCCATCTCCCCAGTCCACCGGGGTGGCGGGATCCGCGTCCAGCTGTTGCATCGAGAGGTCGGCGACCGCAAGCGAAAGTGAAAAGGGTTGCGCGGATGTCACATCGGGCGCGATGAAGTTCACGGCGAACGCATCAAACGCATAGGTGTCGGACCCGTCTGGCGCGCCACCCGAGACACCCAGCCAATTGGTCAGGTCGCCGACGATCGTGGTCTGCGCGTCGCTGCTGTTCTGTCCGGCATCCAGTGACACCACACCAAGTTCGGCCGGTCGCTGACCTGCGTATTGCACAGCCTGCCCGTTACCATCGCCAATGCGCATGGGTTTGTTGAAACTCACCCAAAGGCGATAGTCCGCGCCTGACTCCAGCACCGTATTGGTGCTGACGTTGAGCGTGCGGCGCCTGGCGGCCGGTTCCGGAACCCATTCGGCGCGATAGGCCACGGCGCCATCGCTCGCCCGGGTGACCTGCACGGCTTTCACGCTCGGCGGCCCGGCTTGTCGATAAAAACCGAGCAGTTGCATTCGCGCGACCTCATCGCGCATGCGGGGAACCTCGCTTTCGGGCAGCACGAAGCCGGAATGGGAAACGCCGGTACCGCCGTACTCCTGCCCGCCGCTGCGTGGTTCGATTTCAAGCGTCCACGACGGGATCTGGTATTCGATCGCGAAGTAGTCTGATGTCAGGCCAATCTCTGCGCCAATCGGATCGGTGGTCACGATGTAACGGCCGAGCGTCGCGGCGCTCAAGCGCTGTGCCAGCGCATTAGTGATCGCATTGCGCCGAAAGTTCGCGGTGGACGGAACGAAAAACTGACGCGTAAACGAATGCGCATCGACGTAGAAACGCAGCCGATCGGCCGGCCCGAGAGCCGCGGCCGCCTGAAGCGCCAGCGTTTCGGGTTCCGAAGCTGGGCTTTGCCCGCGATAGACGAGGCTGATGCCGTTGCCCGACGATCCCCCGTTCTGACCGAAACCGTGCACGCTGTTTCGATTGAGATCGACGCCAAGCCACTGGTCTTGCGATGTATCGAGCGTGTCATCCACCAGTGCAGGGCTGTCGGAGCGACGCAGGTTCTTTCGTCGCATTCGGCCATCCCGTGGTTGTTGCCTGGTGGCAGAAACCGAAGTGGGGAAGCGCTGGGTCTGCAAAAAACCATCGATATTGTGGACGGGCAGAATCACCACGGACATGGTGTCAGCGAGGTATTCGCCCATGCCGCCGTCGTTCGCGCCCTCTACTAATTGCTCGAGAACCTCCGTCACGGCCTCAGGACTCTGCCACTCGCGCGCGTGGATGCCGCCATTGAGCATCGCCGCGGACTCTTCGAAACCTTCTCCGGTCAGCGCGTCGGCGTCGCCCGCCACGTAGGCCCAGATGTCGCGACCCGAGAGCGTCTGCCCAACAATGCGGGCCGTCAGAGCGTCGCTGGCGAGCGCGAGGGCCTGATGTTGCGCATGCAGCGCGTCATACGTGCGAAACCCGGCGAAACCGGCCATGGCGTCCTGCGGCAGGGGAGGGGGATAGCCGAGCGCAATCTCGTTTGCCCCGGTCCCGCTCTCGGTGAACTCGAAGCGAGCGTCCCGGCACGAGGGATCGTTCGTGTTGGTGATGAGCCCGGTGTTGTCGAACTGGCACTGCGCGCCGGCCGGCAGCGCGCAGATTAAGGCAAAGACTACGGCGACGTCTCCGAGCCTCTTCATCGAGTTGTCTCCCCGAAATAACTCGCCATGACTTCGCTGCGCAGTTCCGCCCATGGCCCGTCGCGTTGCGCCCAGTCGGACAGCATGCTCAGCGCGCGCGCATCGCCGCTTAGGTGGATGGCAAGCACCCGAGCTGCCGCGCTGCGCCTCGTCGTCATGACGTCGAGCTCGACGGCCAGTCGCTGCACCAGATCAGGACGGCCGAGGCGCCCGAGTGCGGCGGCCGCAGAGTAGGCGGTGCCCGGCTCATCGAGCAGGCGCAGTAGTGTGTCGGCTTTGGCAGGATCGCGCCGCGCAATGGCCGCAATTGCGAGGACCGCACGGTCGCGCACGTCAGGCAGCTCGACGGCGGCGAGCAGAAGTTCATGCCCGTCGTGGGTGTTGTTGAGCGCGGTGGCGACGATGATCGCGTCGGCCTGTGCTTGTGCATCGCCGTGCACCAGGATATCGAACAGCACGCTGGCATCGTCCGCACGCCTCGCGTGATCGAGCAGACGCTGGCTCAGTGACGGGTCGGCGGGCAGGGCTCGGCGGACGTCCGCGATGGAGCGGGCATCCGGGCGGCGTTGCGACGCACTTATGTGTTTCGTCAGTGCAAACCGGGCAGCCGCGCCGGGATCAAATGCCGGTATGTCGGTGCGATGACCGGCATGTTCATGGGCCACGTGGAACCAGACGGGGCGTTTGGCCAGCGCGTTCAGCCACTGGTGGCTTGAGTTTGTGAGCGGACGCGTAGACAGCATGATCGCGCACTGGACGAGTACATACTCGTTGCCGGGACGCGGTGGCTGGCCGGACGTTGCCATCGGGGCGCACGCACCCAACAGTTCGTCCGTCGCGCGGGTCTCGCGGAGACGTTCGAGCGTGCTGATCACGTCCTTGTGCGTGGTGATGCGTGCCATCTCGGCGTACTGAAGCACCCGGTTGTCCGCGTCGGCGGCAACGGCGAGCAGGCTGAGCGCCCAAACGAAGGTTAAGGCTCGCAGAGCTCTGTGGACGAAACGTGGCATGCACCGCCCCTACTAAGAATAATTTCGTAGTTGAAGTATACATGGCAATTCGCGCGTGCGACCGGCCGACGGGGTTCCGAAGTTTTGTGCGCAAAATGATATGCTTAGCGCTTCGCATTTGCGGCACAAAGAGAACCCAGCCGTTGAATACTCCGAAAGACGAGCCGCGTCCGCAGCCCGTCATCATTGCGCGGCCGGAGCACTCCGTGTCCCGTGCCAACATCGCCGAGCCCGCGCTAAAGGTGCTTTATCGCCTGCACAACAGCGGTTACCAGGCGTTTTTGGTGGGCGGCGGTGTTCGCGATTTGCTGCTCGGTGGACGACCGAAAGATTTCGACGTGGCAACAGACGCCTCCCCCGAGGATGTGCGACGACTGTTTCGTAACTGCCGTCTGATCGGTCGACGCTTCCGCCTCGCGCATGTGCACTTCGGCCGCGAGGTTATCGAAGTCGCCACGTTCCGTGCGGCACACGAGGCCGCGCCCCCTGAGAGCGATGCCAAGCATATCGACGACCGCGGCCGGATTCTGCGCGACAACGTTTACGGCACCATCGACCAGGATGTCTGGCGGCGCGACTTCACCGCAAACTCACTCTATTACAACATTGCAGACTTCTCGATCTGGGACTACACCGGCGGTGTGAAGGATGTCGAGGCGCGCGTGATGCGACTGATCGGCGATCCGGAGACCCGCTACCGCGAGGACCCGGTCCGAATGCTTCGTGCCATCCGATTTGCTGCCAAGCTGGACTTTACGATTGAACCCGACTCCGAGAGCCCGCTGAGCCGGATGGGCGGCCTGCTCGGCGACGTGCCGCCGGCGCGGCTGTTCGACGAGACCATCAAGCTCTTCCTCGCCGGGCATGCGCAACGCACCTACGAACTGCTGCGCGAACACAACCTGTTTAGAGAGCTTTTCCCGGCCAGTGCCGCCTGCCTTGATGACGATGAGTCCGGCGTGCTTGAGCGGATCCTGGTCGAAGCCATGGGCAACACGGATCAGCGGGTGCGTGAGGATCGCCCGGTCACCGTCATGTTCCTGATTGCCGTATTCCTTTGGGGGCCCATCCGCGATGCGGCCGCCTTGCGCATGGAGCAGGGTCAACGCCGACGTGCGGCCCTGCTCGACGCGTTTGAGGCGGTGATCCGTGCACAGCAAGCGCGGGTGACGATTCCCAAGCGGATCATGTACCCGATCCGTGACATGGTGATGTTGCAGGATCGCTTCGACAATTTGCGAGATTCCAATGCGGCCCGGATGGTGCGCCATCCGCGCTTCCGCGCGGCGTACGATTTGTACGTGTTGCGCGCGCTGGGCGGCGAGGCAGATCAGGCTGCGGCCGACTGGTGGACGGCCTATCAGGATGATCCGGCCAACGCGGTGGCCGAGGAGCGGTCCCGACCGCCAAGAAAGCGTCGCCGTCGCCGGCGGCGTGGCCGCGGTCGTGGCAACGGCGGGGCTGCGGATAATTCGCCGGGTAACGCGTGAAGCGGGATCTCTGGCGGCCGGTGTATCTGGCGCTGGGCAGCAATCTGGCGCAACCCGAAACGCAAGTTCGACAGGCAGTCACTGAGCTCGACGCACGGCCGGAACTGCGCATCTACCTGACGTCCTCACTCGTTCAGAGCGCGCCGGCGGACGGGAGCGCGCAACCCGATTACATCAATGCGGTGGTCGCCGGTATGGCGCTGTGCACCGGCCGCCAGGTCCTTGAGATTTGCCATGACATCGAGCGGTATCACGGTCGTGATCGAACAGCGGCACGCTGGTCCGCGCGGACGCTTGATATCGATCTTCTCGCCCTCGGTCAGTGGACCTCTTCAGAGCCCGAATTGCGTGTGCCCCATCCACGACTGGCCGAACGGCGCTTCGTGCTGCAACCGTGGTC
Organism: Pseudomonadota bacterium; assembly: GCA_039026595.1. Taxonomy (GTDB): domain Bacteria; phylum Pseudomonadota; class Gammaproteobacteria; order Steroidobacterales; family JBCCMA01; genus JBCCMA01. Next base: position 1,332 of record JBCCMA010000125.1, on the reverse strand, counting down.
TGAGATCGCGCCAACGTTTCGTGTTCCCGGCCACGATCGTGTGTGCGCATTGCTCGCCAGTGTCGGCGGCGCCGCGCTACCTGTTGTGGGATCGATCGACGCATGATGCCGTGGCCGGAGCGCTTCGCGTTTACGGCGATCGAAGGGCCGATCGGCGTCGGTAAAACGTCGCTGGCCAAGCGGCTTGCCGAGCACGCTGGCGCACAGTTGGTTCTGGAAGAACCGATGGACAACCCGTTCCTCGCGCGTTTCTATGCCGACCCCCGAAGTGCGGCGTTGCCCACGCAATTGCATTTCCTTTTTCAACGCACCCGCCAGATGCAGGCGTTTCAGCAAACGGATCTGTTTGCGCCGCGACGGATGGCCGATTTCCTGCTGGATAAGGACCGTCTGTTTGCGCAGCTGACGCTGGATGACGACGAATTGGCGCTGTACGACATGGTCTACGAAAAGCTGGCCATCGATGTGGCGCGCCCTGATCTTGTGGTTTATTTGCAGGCGGACGTGCCGACACTGCTGGCCCGCATTCGGCGGCGGGGCATCGACTATGAGCAGCGGATCGACGCGGACTATCTGGCGCGGCTAAGCGAACGCTACGCCCGATTTTTTCACCATTACGCGGGGTCGCCGCTGTTGATTGTGAACACCTCGCACGTGGATCTCAGCCGCGGGGATGAGCCGTTGCGCGGTTTGCTTGACCAGATCACCGCCCTGCGTCAGGGCAAGCGGTTCTATAATCCGGCGGGGGATGCCCCGCTTTAGCCGAACACGTTACGAGAGTCGTTCATGTATACGCATTTACAACAGGCCGCCCGAGACCGGCCTCCGATCAGTCTGAGTTCGCTTCAGAAAATGAAATCCAACGGAGAGAGGCTGGCTGCGATCACCGCCTACGACGCCAGCTTCGCGGTGGCGGTTGATCTCGCGGGCGCGGACATTGTGCTCGTGGGAGATTCGCTGGGCATGGTGGTGCAGGGGCACGACACTACGGTGCCGGTGACGATGGACCACATCGTGTACCACTGTCAGGCCGTCGCGCGCGGTCTGCATCGTCCGTTCCTGATCGCCGACATGCCGTTCATGAGCTTTGCCACCGTCGAGCAGGCCGCTCGCAACGCTGCTCGCCTTATGCAGGAGGGCGGCGCCAAGATGGTGAAACTTGAAGGCGGCGCGCCGCAGCTTGAGGTGGTCGAGCATCTTGCAAATGCGGACATCCCGGTGTGCGCGCACATCGGTCTTACGCCGCAATCCGTGCACAAGATTGGCGGTTTCAAGGTACAGGGCCGGGGCGACGATGCTGCCCGACGGCTGGCAGAAGACGCCCGATCGCTT
>JBCCMA010000124.1:0-10626 GCA_039026595.1 Pseudomonadota bacterium | reverse complement strand
GGCGGGGTCCCACCCGGTGACCCAGGTGGCGTCGTGACGCCCGGACCCACGCCGTCACCGATCGATCCAGCGGTGCCCAACCCCGGCGATCCCACCGACCCAATCGACCCGGGTCCCGGTGTGAGCACCGGACCGCGCGTCTATCTCGTAAGCGCCGACCACGCCGATGCGTCAGACGATAACGACGGCGCCTCACTTCCCTTTGCGACACTGCAGCGCGGCCTTGATGCCCTGTCCCCGGGGGACACACTGCTGGTCGATGGTGCGAGTGAGCCCTACCGGCAAGTCGATGCGATAGATGGTCGTACCGTGGCGGGATTCGTCCTTTCGACAAGCGGCACCGCGGAGGCGCCGATCACGATTATCGGTAGCGCAACACGGCCGGTTATCGATCAGGGACAAACGTCGGCAAGCGCTGGCACGCCGGTGCTCGGGCTGCTCCTCGACTGCGTCAGCCATGTGACCGTGCGCAACCTCGAGGTGCGCAACGTTAATGACGCGGGCATCAGCACATCTTTAACCGGATGCGATACGAGCGGCCTTCGTATCGAGGCAAACCACATTCACCACGTGTTTGGACACGACGCCGTGGGCGCCGTGCGCCTGGCCAACGCGTCGCAGGTCTCGGTCGGCACAAACCAGATCCACGATGTGTATCGCACACCGGGCGGTCCAACCACGGCGCTCGTGGTGGGTTCGCCGTCGAGTGGGATCGTGGTCCAGAACAATTCGATCCGCGAGGCCGAAGCGGGCGTGACGGTGCGCAGTGCAGGGCAGTTAATCGAATCGGCCGACATCACCGGCAATCGTATCGCCGACGTCGACACGGGTGTGTACGTCACAAGTGATCGAGGGAGCGGCGGCGCCGTTCAGGGCGTGCAGGTTGCCGACAATGTGATGCTCAGGCTCGCCCGCGCGTTTGATGCCTCGGTTGACGTGAGCGGAGCGGTCACCGGCGATGCGCGTGTTTATAACAACACCGCAGTGGATGTCAGCGATGCGTTGGTCAGAACGAGCGGTATCGACGGACTTGAGGTGTACAACAACGTGGCCGTACGCCTGACCGGCGACGCGCTGGTGACCCTGGCGCCCAGGGCCTCGGCACATGCCAATAGCATCGTGTTCCACGACCACAACGTGCTGTGGGACAGCTCCGGACCGAACTGGACCCTCGATCTGGGCGGACCCAACGCCCAGCGCTTTAGCGGCTTCGACGGCTGGCGCGCCGCGTGGTCCGGCTCGGGGCACTCGGACCTCATGCTCGATCCTGACTTATCTTCGCGCTGGGCTGATCCGCAGTTTGCGGATGAGGCAAGCGAAGACTACACGACCACCAATCCGGCCCTGTCGGGCGCCGGACGTAACGGTGGCGCCGTAGGGGCGCGTCGCAATTCACGATAGGGAGCGACCCGGTATACTCCGCCGCGTCCCATCCTAAGGCTTTGCACTATGTCCGAACCCAAACCCCTTTCCGACGACCAGCTCGCGAATGTGCGCGACAGCTTCGAATTCGCCGACCGCGATGGCAACGGCGTAATTGAATTCAAGGAGTTTGCGTCGCTGCTTCGGGTGCTCTCACCCAACGCCAGCGACGATCAGGTCGGCGCCGGATTTTCCATCGTCGACACGGACAGCGACGGTCAGATCAGCTTCGACGAGTTTGTCGCCTGGTGGCAGCAGGTCTGGTGGGAGTACTGATGCCGCGCGTCTAGCGCGGCTCCACGAACGCGCGCTCAATCACGTAGTCGGCCACATCGCCGATGCGCTTGGACGCGCGCAGCCCCAGATTGTCGAGGATCGCCGTGGTGTCCACGAGCATCTGCGGGCTGCCGCAGACCATCGCGCGGTCGGTCTCGGGATTGAGCTGATCGATGCCGAGGTCCGCGGCCAGTTTGCCGCTGGTAATCAGATCGGTGAGTCGACCTTCATTGCGAAACGGCTCCCGCGTCACAGTGGGGTAGTAAATGAACTGCTTCGCCATGATCTCGCCCAGCCATTCATCGTCCGCCATCTTCGCCTCCAGCCGTTCCCGGTAGGCCAGTTCGCTGACAAAGCGGACGCCGTGAACGAGGATGACCTTCTCAAACCGCTCGTAAGTTTCCGGATCGCGAATAATCGACATGAACGGCGCAAGCCCCGTGCCCGTGGCCAACAGAAACAGATGGGGCGCTGGCGACAGGTCTGAAATGATCAGCGTGCCGACCGGTTTGGCGCTCATCAGAATCTCGTCGCCTGGCTTGATGTTCTTGAGCCTGGATGTCAGCGGGCCGTTCGGAACCTTGATGCTCAAGAACTCCAGATACTCATCGTAGTTGGCGCTCGCGATGCTGTACGCGCGCATCAGCGGTTTGTTGTTTACCCGCAAGCCAATCATCACAAAGTGGCCGTTCTCGAAACGGAACGAATTGGCCCGCGTGGTGCGGAAACTGAACAGCGTCTCGTTCCAGTGCGTGACATCCAGCACGCTCTCGGTGTGAAAACCCATGCGGCGATCTTCCTTTTTTTATTGCTCTGCGGCACGGCCTGCGCGCCGGGGCGCTATTGCATCAAATAACGCTACCCATGGCCACCGGAAACGACGTTTCGAATTCGCGCTCAGAGATGGTCAGTGAGACCGGAGAGCGGATAGCGGCCCAACTCGATCAGGACGTCCATTGCTTCCGGACCGCCCAGTGTCTGACGCAGCGCGCGGGCGCAGATTGCCAGTTCGTCATCCGAGGGTGCGCCGGCAATTTCAAGGTAGAAAACCTGCGGATCGAGTTGCGTCGGCGCAGCGCTCACCGCCGGTCTTGAGTGAAGCCGGGCGAGATTAAAACCGAACATCGACAGCAGCCCGAGAATGTCTGCGAGCAGCCCCGGCCGGTCAGTCTGGGGGGCGCAGGCGATGACGCAGCGTGTGTTGGTCGCGTCGATGGGCGGTGTAAGGCCCGGCGGACCGATCAACAAAAATTCGGTGTAGTTGGTTCGACCAAAATACGGCGACGACGCGTCGGCTTGGACAATTTCGAGACCGCGTCCACGCAGGTGCGCCTCGTCGCCCAGAGCAAGCGCGTCGTGCTCAACGGCGCACGTGACGCCGGCGGCTGTGGACGCCACGGCCACTTGCTCACGGGCGGGTGCATGTCGATCAAGCCAGTCAGCGCATTGTGCCAGTGCCTTGGTGTGCGAGTAGACGGGCGCTGAATCGACTGCGCCCGGCGCACGACCGACCGCGATGCGGATGGGCTGCTGCATCGCTGCGTAGATGACGGCGTTGGACAGTAGAAGGCTGTCGAGCGAAACCTGAACCAGTCCATCGATCAGGTTGTGGTAGGGCACAACGCCGAAGCTCCCGTCTGACACGGCAAATCGCACCACCTCGGAGATGGTCGCGCACGGGCGAAGCACGGGTGCCGTCCGGATGATCGACGCGAAGTGGCGCGCCGCGCTGTGGGTGAACGTGCCCTCCGGGCCGAGGTAGGTCAGCTGCATGCGCGCACGATAGCAAGTTTGAGCGGCGGGTAGGGGCTGACGACCGCATTGCAGCACGCGCGTGTGGTTTCGAAAGCAACCAATTACGTTAAACTCGGGTCGCCGCGCGGTATGTCTACCGGAGAGAGTCTTGATTCAGTTTGATCCCACGCACTGGGCGTTGATCCTGGGCGGGTCCAGCGGCTTTGGCCTCAGCACATCCAAAAAACTGGCGCGGCACGGCATGAACGTGGCCATCGTGCACCGTGACCGACGGGGCGCGATGAAACGTATCGAGCCACATTTCGAGGAAATCCGCGCACACGGCCATGGTTTCGTTGCCGTGAACTGCGATGCGCTCGCCGAGTCCGGACGCGACAAGGCCATGTCTGCGCTCACAGACGCGATGGGCGAGGCCGGCCGCATTCGTTTGCTACTGCACTCCATCGCCTTCGGCAATTTGAAGCCCATAGCCCCGGTGGTGGGCGACGGTGGGGCCAACGAGGCCGTTGAACAACTGGCCGCGAAACTTGGCGTGACATCGGACGCGGTGCGCGGCGCGGTGGATGAACTCCTCGACGCCGGCGTGCACCCGTTGCATACGCTGACCTGTGCACCGTATGGCACCGCCATGATCGAGGCTGAGGACATGGCGCGCACGATCGACAGCATGGGCACCAGTCTTTTGACGTGGGTTCAGGCTCTGTTTGAACGTAGCCTTTTCGCCAGTGATGCGCGTGTTATCGGGTTGACGAGTGAAGGTAACGAAGTCGCATGGCGCGGCTACGCGGCGGTCGCCGCGGCCAAGGTGGCGCTGGAATCGGTGTCGCGGGCGATCGCGCTTGAATTCGGACCCCACGGTATTCGCAGCAATATTATTCAGGCCGGCGTGACCCCGACACCTGCGCTTGCGTTGATACCCGGCAGTCAGAAAATGAAGGCGGTGGCGAGTCTTCGCAATCCGCTCGGTCGTACGACAACCCCCGAGGATGTGGCAGCGTTTATTGCCTTGATGTGCACCGATGAGGCCGCGTGGGTCAACGGCAGTCTTTTGCGCGTGGACGGCGGCGAGCGCATCGCGTCGCTCTAGCACGATGCTGTACCTCCACGGCGCCGGGCATTTCCATCCGGACAATGTCATCGACAATGCCTTTTTCGAGTCGCTGGATATCAACACGAGCGACGAGTGGATCGTGGATCGCGTGGGCATTCGAACGCGGCGCACCGTACTGCCGCTCGACTACATTCGCAGCACGTTCAACGCCGATCCGTCAGCCGCAGACGAGGCAGCGGAGTACACCAATGCGCAAACCGGCGCGCGCGCCGCGCAACACGCGCTGGCCCGCGCGGGTCGGGACCCCTCTGATGTTGGCCTTGTGATCGCCGGTAGCTGCACACCGGCCACAACGTGCCCGGCCGAAGCGTGCACGATCGCCGGTGAACTCGGCATTGAGGCGGCCGCTTACGATGTGAACTCGGCGTGCTCGTCGCTGGCGGCGCAGCTCCATCTTTTGATGGGTATGGCTGACTCGCTGCCGGACTTTGTGCTGCTGGTGCAGCCGGACAACAGCACGCGCGAGATCAATTATCGCGACCGTGATACCTGCGTTCTTTGGGGCGACGGCTCCAGCGCGATGGTGCTGTCCGCACGACATGCCTCGGCGGTGCGCGTGGCGACCACGTCGTTTACGTCCTCGCCGTCCGGGCACGCCAAGGTCCAGTTCCTGCGTCACGGTCATTTTCGACAGGAGGGGCGTACCGTGCAGACGTTCGCAATCAAACGCACGGCAAATCTGGTTAGAGAATTGTCGCCTGAGGGTCGCGCCACGCACTTTGTCGGGCATCAGGCCAATCTGTCGATGCTGACGTCGTCCTGTCGTCGTGCCGGCATCGATCAGACGCACCACTGGTACAACGTCGATCGCTTTGGCAACTGTGGTGCGGCCGGCGCCGGATCGGTGCTGTCTGAGCATTGGGACGATCTCACGCCCGGCCTGTCGGTGGTCATGGCCGTCGTGGGCTCGGGATTGAGCTGGGGCGGGGCACGCCTTGAGGTCGCGCTCGCATGATGACGCACGACGAATTCCTGACCTGTTCCTCACTCGACAAGACGCAGCTTCTGGCGTGGGGACGGCAAACGCTGGTGACGGATGCGCCCGGTCGGATCCCGTCGCTGCCGGCGCCACCCATGCTCATGTTCGACCGCGTAACACGCATCGAACGCAGCGGCCGTCGCGGTCGCATTGTCGCGGAGCAGGACATCGCACTGGATGCGTGGTTTTTTCAGTGTCACTTCAACGACGATCCGGTGCAGCCGGGTTGCCTTGGCGTGGATGCTGTCTGGCAACTTCTGGGTATGTACTGCGCGCTAAACGGGGCGCTGGGATCGGGGCGTGCGCTGGGCTGTCGAGATATTGATTTTTTCGGTCAGATCCGACCGCACGATCAGGTGGTGACCTACGACGTGGCGATACGACGGCTGTCCACGATCAAAGGCAGCACAATCGTGATCGGCAACGCGCGCGTACTCGTCGATGGGGCGGAGATCTACACGCTGAAGGATGCACGGGTCGGCGTCTTCCCCGATCTTGCCTACACCGACTATCCCAACCTCTCTGCCAACGCGCGCGGCGGTGTGTTGAATCAAAAGGACTGAGAGATGAACCACGATGACGTACTGGCCGCGGTGCCACAGCAAGCGCCCTTTCGGTTTATTGAGAAGATCGATTCGCTGGACGAAGACCACATCGTCGGTCGGTACACCTTCAAGCCTGACGAATTTTTCTATGCCGGACACTTCCCCGGGGCGCCGGTTACGCCGGGTGTCATTCTGATTGAGACGATGGCGCAAACGGGCGTCGTGGCGCTCGGCTTGTTCCTGACCTCAAAAAGCGTCCCGGCCGAGGAAGTGCACCAGTGGCTCACCCTGTTCAGCGAGTGCCAGGTGGATTTTTTGCATCCGGTCATGCCTGGCGACGAAGTGATCGTCAGAGCGAGCAAAGTGTTCTTTCGACGCATGAAGTTGAAATGCCGTGTGACGCTTGAACTGGCAGATGGCACGCTCGCCGCGGAAGGCACGCTGGCGGGCGTTGGGGTAAAAAAATATGATTGAGAACAAACCGACTCGAGTTGTGGTCACCGGGCTCGGGGTGGTCGCACCCAACGCGGTGGGTGTGGCGGCATTCGAAAACGCACTGCGTGAAGGTGTGTCCGGTATCCGCTTTATCGAGCAAATGGCGGAGCTGAAGTTTGCCTGTCAGGTTGGTGGCGCGCCGCAGGGCATTGAGGCGCTGCAAAACGACTATCTGACCGCCGAAGATCTGATGGCGATGAACCAGTCAATGGTATTCACCGCGATTGCCGGTATTGACTGCTGGCGCGACGCCGGCCTTGCAGAGGTTTCGCCGGATACGCCCACTGACTTTGATACCGGCGCCATTGTCGGGACCGGAATCGGCGGGATGGATACGATCGTTGAGAAACTGGTGCCCAAGGTTACCGTGGGCAAGGTCCGTCGGCTGGGCTCGACACTGGTCGAGCAGATCATGTCGAGCTCCGTATCGGCAAAGCTCGGAGGGCTGCTGGCGCTGGGCGGGCAGGTCACGACCAACAGCAGCGCGTGTACCACCGGGACCGAAGCCATCGTCGATGCGTTTATTCAACTTCGCAGCGGGCGTGGCAAGCGCATGCTCGCTGGCGGCGCGGAAGCTGCCAGTGTTTATATCTGGTCCGGCTTTGACGCCATGCGCGTACTCAATCGCAAGCACAATGACGCACCGCAGAGTGCATCCCGCCCCATGAGCGCAACGGCTGCAGGCTTTGTGCCGGGTTCGGGTTGCGGGTTGTTGATGCTGGAAACCCTTGAGAGTGCACGCGAGCGCGGCGCACGAATTTATGCCGAGATTATCGGCGGTCACGTCAACAGCGGCGGTCATCGTAACGGCGGGTCCATGACGGCCCCCAATCCCGAAGGCGTGGTGCGGTGCGTCCGCGCGGCCATGGCACAGGCCGACCTTCAGGCGCGGGATATCGATGCAATCAATGGTCACCTGACCGCCACGTTTGCCGATCCGCATGAGATTGCCAACTGGCAGCGCGCACTTGACGTACCGGTTGATGAGTTTCCAGCGATTAATGCCACTAAATCCATGGTCGGGCATGCGCTGGGCGCGGCGGGCGGTATTGAGTGCGTGGCCTCGGTGCTGCAGTTGCACAATGGTTTCTTGCATGGGTCGCTGAACTGCGAAGACCTGCACGATGACATCGCGCCATTCGCGCACTCGGTGGTGCGTGAGACGCGTGAATTCGACGGAAAAATTATCGCCAAATCCAGTTTCGGATTTGGGGATGTGAACGGTTGCGTTCTCTTTAAAAAGTGGCAAGATGGCGGCGCCTGAAGCGGCGCCATCCACGCGCGCGATCCGAAACGCTCTCCCGTACATCATGGGCAGAGGGATCCTTTGACAAACGATAGGAACTGAGTCATGACCGAAGCTGAGGTACATGCCAAGGTGGTCGAATTGATCACGCCGTTCAGCAAGAACGCAGAGGCACTGGCAAACGTGAGCGCTGAGACCGATATCCTGCAGGACTTGCAGGTGAACTCGGCCCGGCTGGTCGATATCGTCCTGGAATTCGAAGATCAGTTCGACATCGAAGTCGAAGATGAAGCGGCGGATAACATCCGTACGGTTGGTGATGCCGTCAAACTGATCGTCGAAAAGACGGGCTGAGCTGAAGACCCGTCATGGGCATGCGAGGACGCGCAGCGCTTGAGTTGCAGCGGTTAGCCTCTTTCGGGCTGCTGCTGCTGTTCGGGCCCATCGTTGTGGCGCTGTGCCGTTGGCGTTGGGGGTATCGGGCGGTCGACTTGCAGGGCGTGCGCAAGCGCTTTGCAGAGATTCGTTCCAAACATCCCGGGCCGATGATTCTGTGCACCAATCACCTCACGTTGATCGACTCGATCGTCCAGGGCTATATCCTGATGTCGCTGCCGCGCTACATGACGCAGGTGTCGGCGCTGGCGTGGAATCTGCCTGAGCGCAAGAACTTCAACCAGACGTTGGCGTGGCGGATTACCTGCTACCTCGGCCGCTGCATACCGGTAACGCGGGGCGGCACGCTGGCGCAGCGGAATCTGGCACAGGATCGCATGCGTTACGTGCTGAACCGTGGCGACATGATCTCCATTTTCCCCGAGGGCACGCGGTCAAGATCCGGCCGGGTGGACCCCGAGTATTTTTCCTACGGCAGCGGTCAGCTGCTGCGTCTGGTGCCCGAGGCGACCGTCGTGTGCGTGTATCTTCGTGGCACACAGGCCGGTGGCTTTGCCAACTATCCACAACGCGGTGAGCGGTTCCACGTCGACCTCAAAGTGGTGACGCCCACGTCCGAATCCCGCGGCCTGCGCCTCGCGCGTGACTACAGCCGGCAGATCATTGCAGGCCTCGTGGAGCTTGAGACGCAGTACTTTGCGTCCACGGAGCACGGACAAAACCATGAAGCGAGCGGCTGACGCCGCGCCCGGGGTGTCAGGCCTCGGCAATGACATCGTCGATCTGTCGCATCCGCAGAACCGAGCGAGCGCGCGCCGGTCCGCTTACGTTGAGCGCGTTCTGTCGCCACGCGAACGCGAAGCGCAGCGAATCGCGCCGGACCCGGAACGATGTTTGTGGGCGTTTTGGGCAGCCAAGGAAGCGTGGCACAAGGCGCGGTCCGGCTTTGGTTCAAGGGTGCCTTTTCATCCCCGGTCCCTTTGCGTGCTCCAAAGATTTGGCGTACCGGAGACGGTCGCATTTGAGTGCGATACGCCCGTGGTGTGCACAGCAGACGATGGCGTGTCCTGTCGCTGGGCCTTTAAAGGTGATGCCATCCACTGCGTCGTAGTGCCCCCGGACCTCGAATGGTGTGCTGATGTTTGCACACTTGGTCCATCGGAGGCGATCGACGTACCGGCATCGGTCGCGCGCGCGTCGATGCATACGTTGGTCGACCGACTCGCGGACACGCTCGGATTGGCCCACCCCCATCGCGGTTACCGCTCACCGCGCTCACGTCTTGAACGACCGCGATTGCGCACAGATGGGGCAACGCCTCAATCAACCTCGCTAAGTCTGTCGCACGATGGCCGATTTATCGCCGCGGCCGTCGGGCGGGTCTGCGAAAGGTCAGCGTCAGGCCATCACACCGGAGAGCCAGACAAGTAACGGCACGGTCAGAAGACTTGCGATCGAACCGATTCCGACCGCCGCAATAATCAGCGGCCGTGAAAATCCTGCGGCCATGCCCATCAGGGCGGCGGTAATCATCGGTGGCATCGCCGCCTGCAGCACCGCGGCGGTTGTCGAGGGGCCGCGCGCCATGACAAACGAGGATGCGAGGACAACGAGGCCAGGTGCGACGAGCAGTTTAACGGTCAGCCCCGCGGCCAGCGGTCGTCGCAGCGCCTGCGGCACCTTGAGGTCCAGCTGCTGTCCGACAATAAACATGGCCGCCGGACCCATGGTCGCGGCGGGTAAGTCCAATACCCGCGACAGGTTTTCCGGCATAACGTGACCGGGCAGAACCAACGCGACGACCAGCGCGATGAAAGGCGGAAACAACACAATGCGCCGGATCACCTCGACGGGACGCGCCGCGCCTGCGCTGCCATACACGGCGATGACCAAACCGCCGTATAACGTCAGGGCCAGAAAGCTGCCAAGTTGGTCATAGAGAATGGCGTATTGGGTGGCCGCCCCATTTGTCAGGGCATCGATAACGGGGATGCCGACGTAGGCTGTGTTACTGAGTGGGATCACCATCATAAGCGCGCCGGTTACGTCGCGTGGCCAAGCCCGTCTCCTGGCCAGCATCGCGATGATCAGTGCGCTACTCCCGATCGCCAACCACGCCAGACCCACGGGGATCAGTGCCGCCGAGTCGACTTGCAGCGACGGGACGCGCAACAGGATCATCGCCGGAAGGGCGATAAAGATGATGTACCGATTAATGAGCTCCGGTGCCCCATCTGGCAACGCGACACGCCAGCGCGCCAACAGTCCCAATGTGAAACCGGCTGCCAGCCATGCGAACATCGTGACGCGGCAACCTATTTGTCGTGCACAAACATCGCGCGAGTGTACCGGAGTCATGGGGGGAGATCGGATACTGGCTTCGCGCAGAGGATCACCACTG
>JBCCMA010000123.1:0-10680 GCA_039026595.1 Pseudomonadota bacterium | reverse complement strand
CGCCTATGGCGTACACCGATATTTCACGAAGTCGACTTTGTTTTCCCCGTTGGCGAGGGCAATGTTGGCCAGCAGACGGTTACCCTAAGCGCGGTACCGGAGATGTCGGCCCCGACCACCGAGCCGGGGCCGACATCAATCACAGCGTCAGGGCATGGCGACGCCGCGCCTGGACGCTCATCCGGCTCTGATCCGTCACGGTCAGGTCACCGAGGACCATGGTGCTGCTCAGACCGGCCCCTTTAAGATGGTCAGCCGCGAACCGCAGCGTGATCTCCGAACGCCCCGGCGCCAGCCACTCGGCCCGCGCCGCGATCACACTTGCACCGCCGGTGCCGCCGTCCGTCAATGCGGCCCGGACCTCGTAACGGCCCTCGACACCCACATCGACGGGCACTGTGATGTCGATCCCGCCGGGGGTCCGAATGATCCGCACCTGCTCGCCAAGTTTCGCGACTGCGGTGGTGAGCGTAAACGCAGTACTGACGTCTCGCACCACGCCATTGGCATCCGTTCCGGTGACGCGCCACTCCCAGAGCCCCGGCGCGCTCGCCGGTGCGACGCGCTGAGTCATGCGGCCGTTGCCACTGTCATCAAACGACAGTGTGTAGCGGCGACCGTCCGGCGACACGGCCGCGCCGCGCCAGCGAACCGGTCCGGTCGCGCCCGGCCACGTCACCGCCACCGAGGCGTTGGCCGCATCGAAGAACTGATCCGCCCGGCTCTGCGCCGTGGCCACAATGTTGCTTTGGCGGTCGAACACCGACACAACAACTTCGGCATCAGCATCCAGCTGCCCGTCGTAGCGCAGCCCGATGTGCCCGCTCGCGCCGGTCAGCCGCGCGCCGACCGACGTCGCCGCGCTGTCCAAGCCAGCCGCTCGCAGGTTGTCGGCATCGACCAACTGATCGCTCACGGCCGCAAGTGTCTGACGACGGCCGTTCGACACAACGCTGAAGGCCAACGGATCGAGCCGCCCTTTCGACGCCGACACGCGCACCACGGCGCCCGGCGCCGCCGTGTACAGTTCCACGCCTTTGGCCAGCGCGTCGCCCCGGACCCGTTGCGTGTAGTGCCGACTTTCGGCGCGGTGGGCACCGCGCGTGCCTTGACCGCTTGTCGCGCGGGCGACCCAGCTCAGCGCGACCGTCTCACGCCGGGCGTTGATGACCGGCTGGGAAGCGCGGTCAGTCAGGACCGTCGCGTGGAGATCGCCGGTGGAGGGCGCGTTCAGCGTGACTGCGCGGCGCTGCGCCTCGGCCGGTGCCGACAGCAGCACGCCCGACATCACCAGAAGCGATAACGAAATTCGATAGTGCATGGTGGGACCTCCTACAGGCGATTGCGCAACACGACATCAATACCGAAGCACTGGCGTCGCGACTGGTTGTGGGACAGCGGCTCGTTGGTGAAGCTGCCGTCGAAAATCGACGCGCTGCCGGCGCCGGCCTGGGACGAGCAGTCAATGAAGCCGTCGGAGCAACTCGCCAGCCAGTTCTGCGTGAACTCGAGCCCCACGTTGAGCGCATAACCACCGCAATAACTGTCCGGGTCCCAGAACGCGGTTTCCACATCGGTGCCGACGATGTTGATCATCGGGCGCGGCAGGCCGGGGCGCCCGCTGGTGCCGTACAGCCAGTATGCGTTGTAGTAGGCCATCCAGCTGGTCTGCTGCATGCGGACCGCGTCGTTTGCGTAACCGAGGATCCAGCCCAGCGCCGCCTCGAACACGGTGCCGCTGATCACGGCGTTGGCCAGCGGCGTGCCCTTGCTGGAGGCGGCGATCGCCACCACTTCGCGGGTCACATTGATGATGCCGGGGTAACGGCCGTCCCACGTCGGATTCGAGAGAATCCACCGCATCACGTTGGCGCCATTGCTGTGGGTGATGACCACCAAATCTGTGATGTTCCGGCTTTGGATAAAGCTCTGGAGCTGACCGGCCAGACAGCCCGCCGCGCCGGCGCGCCACATGTACTCTTCGAATTGGCAGTTGATGACGGTGTAGTTGGCCGAATTCGGCAATCCCTGGCGGACCGAGTTGACGATCGGACGTTGCCAGTAGTCGTTTAAGGCGTCCGACGGATTGCCGGTGCCGTGGACGAACGCAACGCCGGTGTTGGCGTTCGCGGTGGCCGCAAGGCCGAGCCCTGCGAGAAGCAGGATGGTGAATTTGCGCATAGGTCTCCTCCCCAAGTCGCTATTGACGCGTCACGTCAAGGCCAGCGCGAACGCAAGTCCCTGCGTGCGCGGGGAGTATACGCCGCGCCCCACCGCGGAGAATGTGGCGCCGCGCCATTTGCTACGGCGCGGCGCAATGTTTCAACGAACGCGTCGTCGATGTCGGAGACGAAGGACCGATAAAACGCTCCGACGCCTGCCGGACCGCCGTCGCCTTGCTGTCGCCGTACGCATCAACCCACGCCTAGCGGTTCGGTCGCAATCGCTGTCCGTCCATGCCGCTATCCCGCAACGGCTGATAGGACGCGTCGTTGGTCAGCACATATGTGCCGTCATTCAGACGCCACGCCTGATCGTACATGTTTGAGAACGACCGTTCGCCATCGGGCGTTGCGTAGGTTTCCGTGCCCCACACCGCCTCGGCTTGCTCGGCTTGGATTCGATCGCTCGACGCCGAGCGCCGCTGGAAGTTGTCGTGAGCCGAATCGAGGATGGACGCGTTGGTCCGCGCGTTCATTTGTGACAAATCAAACAGCTTCTGCCGCTCGCGAAGCTGCTCGCCGCGGCGGTTGGCCAGAAACTGGTCCGTCTTGCGTTGCCACTGTGGATTCCACTTCATGTTGGCCATAATGACCGGCAGTGCCGGATGCCCGGCTTCGAGCTTGTCCTGCGCAGTGCTGAACGCCAGACACATTGCCAACCCGCCGCCGCCGGCGGTGATCACGCCGCCCCAGCCGTCGGGACTTTGGTTCTGCCAGTGGGTCGAGACGGCGATAAGATACGAGTCGTTCTGAACGCTGCCGTCATCGCCGCGCACCTTGAGCACCACCATGTCGGCCCACTGTCGGCCGGGCGACTGCATAGCCTGAATCTGGCGGTCGAGCATCGCCTTGATCGGCGCCAGTTCTTCGGGCCGCGCCACATCCAGAATTTCATAGGTCAGCCCGGGCGTGTTATCCAACAAAAAACGGACCGCCTGCTCGGCGTCACCGAGATTGGCGTTGACGCACCCGGTGCGCGTGGCCATGGTGCTGTAGCCCCAGGTGAAGCCCGGCAGCATGGCGACCGCGTGTTGCTTGTCCGGCGAATGCGCCGCAAAGCTCACCAGCGGCATGTTCAGACAACCGCCGACGGTCGACCAGTTCACCCCGCCGGCGAGGGTCCAGTCCGCCGGGATTAATGTCGACAGAAGCGTCTCCGCGCCGGCGGGATGCTGATCGTCGCGAAGTTCGGCGCGTTTGAAGCGCAATGTTGAACTCAGGTTCGATCGCGCGACCGCCGCGTCACGTTGCACAGGATTCGGGGGTGGCACTCGGTTGTTTTGCACACCCGCCGCTGCGCTGCGCACAGACTTGCGGAAGTTCGAAAACAGATAATTGCCGGTGTGCACTGCCACAACTCCCACACCGCCCCGTCCCATCGAGTTGTTTCCGAGACGGGAACGCTCCTTGCCGTTGACCAGCAACGCAATGTCCTGGCCGTACTCCTGAATGGCCAACGTCACAGGCCCGTTCAGCCCGTCGAGGCCGAACTGCATTTTTTGCTCAAAGCGGCCGTCATTGAAGTGGTGCACGTGAACGGTGCGGTCTCCGGCCAACGTGAACAGATAATACGACCGGGGCTGATTTTGAAAGCCGTACAACAGTCCGGCCAGCGAATCGGGGCCGCCGCGCACCTGGACGTCGACGCTGATGGCACGTTTACCGCCCTCGCCAGGCTTTTCGTTCAGATAGTAATAGCGGATGGCACCGTCGTCCTGTGCATTTGTGAAGCGCCAGCCGTCGCCTGCGGGTGCGATTCGCCAGGTCGCGTCCTCCTCGGGGGCGAGCACGTCGGCCAGCGGGCCCATGCCGGCGTTGGCCTCGCCGATGAGACAGAGCCCAGCAACCGCCAGAATAACAAGTCGAATAAGTGAATCGTGACGCATGTTGTTATTTCCCGTTTTTCGATTCTGGTTGCAGGTTCACAGCCACCCTTTTTTCTTAGGCGCAATCGGGATCGAAAAGGGTCACGGTCGTTAATCTGACACGATTGGACGGTTTGCAAAGCGCGATGTCCGGCAATACGGCTTGGTTCAGTTCCGGCACAATGCGCCGACAGGGCACCTCCGTGAACCGCAACGTCTTTCTGATTGTGGCCGAGTAGCCGGACGATCACAGGCACCCAGAAAGCCCACGCTATTCTGCGCCCCTGTCTGACGAGCGCATCCCGGTCAGGCCGGTGAAAAACGGCCGACAGGGAAGGGGAACTGTCGGTCATCGCCGCGCCGGCAGGCATGTTCACGAGGACCTACATCGGCGGCGCCCATTTCGGGTTCGTCAAAAACCTGCTTTCCGGCGACGGGGCCCAGAACGGAAAAGGACGCCGCAATAGTCGACATGCCCTCATACGCGCGAGAGCTGTTGAGCGACTAGTTAGCGTCGTTTTGCATGATCGCGTGGTAACGAAAGGTGCCGATGACTCCCATGGTGTAGAACCATAGAAATACGAATGCGATACCGAACCCTGATGTGAAGCCATTGTCCGCCCAGAGAAGCAGCCGGTTTGACAGAAACAGAAGGAGCATCAGAACGGCGCACACGCGGCTCTTGCGTGAGACGCCGAGCGTCAGAAGGCCCATGGCAGACGCGTCGATGAGCGCGAACGCTCCGAATCTGTTGTCTTCCGACCCCACCAAATGGATCGAGACCACCAGAACAGTTAAGACCGTTGATATCAGGCCGCAAATCCACGCGTTTCTAATGTTCGTCAGAACGCTTTGTGGAACGTGTACACCGGTTTTCTGCGTTAGCTTTGATTCAGGTGGCTTGTAAGCGTCCGCTGTCATCGAAAGTTCTCGACTGCGTCAAATCGCTCTGAATCCGATATCCCGCCGACAGTGCGCGCCATCAAACTCAATTTTGTCGACCATCTGATACGCCTTTTCCTGAGCTTCCTTGATCGTCGCGCCCAGAGCGGTGACGCAGAGCACACGACCACCGCTGGTGACCGTCTGCCCCTGATCATCTTGGGAGGTACCGGCGTGAAACACCTGCTGTGCATCGTCACCCGGTACGGCATCGAGCCCTGATATGACCTGACCTTTCTTGTAGGACTGCGGGTAGCCTCCCGCGGCCATCACCACGCCCAGGGCGGCGCGTGGATCCCATGTGCAGCTGTGCTTCGAGAGTTCGCCGCGACAACCGGCCAGACAGAGGGCACCAAGATCGCTTTTCAGTCTGAGCATGATGGGTTGCGTCTCCGGATCACCGAAGCGGCAGTTGAATTCGAGTACGCGCGGGTTGCCGTCCGCGTCGATCATCAGACCAGCGTACAGGAAGCCGCGGTAACGGTGCCCATCCTTTGCCATGCCGTCGACCGTCGGCCGCATAACTTCGCGCATGACGCGCTCGTGCAGCGCATCGTCGATCACGGGCGCCGGTGAGTAGGCGCCCATGCCGCCGGTGTTCAGACCTTTGTCGCCGTCGTGACTACGTTTGTGATCCTGCGACGTGGCCAGCGGCAGGATATGGTCTCCGTCGACCATAGCGATGAAGCTGGCTTCTTCGCCCGGCAGGAACTCCTCCACCACCACGCGCCGGCCGGCGTCGCCGAACGCGCTGCCCGAGAGCATGTCGCGAATGGTGTCGTGGGCGTGCTGCTGTGTGGTGGCGATGATCACGCCTTTACCGGCAGCCAGCCCGTCCGTTTTGATAACGACAGGCAGGCCAAGCGAATCAGCGAACGCGCACGCGGCATCCGGCTCTTCAAAGGCCTCATAGCGCGCGGTAGGAATCCCGTGGCGCTTGAGAAAGTCCTTCATGAACGCCTTGGATCCCTCCAGCTGCGCGGCACCGGCGTGTGGGCCAAAACAGGGGATGCCCGCTGCGTCAAACGCGTCGACGATACCAGCAACCAGTGGGTCCTCAGGGCCGACAATGCAAAGGCCAACGTTGTTGTCTTTGGAGAAGGCGAGCAGACCGTCTATGTCGCCTGCAGCGATGGACACATTGGTCAGGTTCGGGTCGGCATCCGTACCCGCGTTGCCCGGCGCCACGAACACCTTATCGGCCGAAGCGCCCTGCGATGTTCGCCATGCCAGTGCGTGCTCACGGCCGCCGCTGCCCACAATCAATACGTTCATCCCCGGTCCCCCATCAGTGCCTGAAGTGCCGCATGCCGGTGAACACCATCGCGATGCCATGCTCATTGGCAGCCGCAATCACCTCGTCATCCCGGCGCGAGCCACCGGGCTGGATCACGGCGCGAATGCCGTGTTCAGCCGCGCTGTCGAGGCCGTCGCGGAACGGAAAGAACGCGTCCGATGCCATCACCGATCCGCTGACCGTCAGACCGGCGTCGGCCGCTTTGATCGCCGCGACGCGCGTGCTGTAGACCCGGCTCATTTGCCCTGCGCCGACCCCGATCGTCATGCTGTCTTTCGCGAAAATAATCGCGTTGCTCTTGACGAACTTGCACACGCGCCAGGCAAACATCAGGTCTTGCAACTCTCGCTCGTCCGGAGCGCGCTCGGTCACCGTCTTGAGGTCGTCCGGATTGACCATGGCGATGTCGCGGTCCTGCACCAGAAGTCCGCCGCCCACTTTGTGCGTATGGAGCGAAGGCACGGGTGATGCGTCCCAGTGGCCGGTGGTCAGCACGCGTACGTTGGCCTTACCGGCCAGCACCACGCGCGCATCATTGTCGACATCCGGCGCGATGATCACTTCAACGAATTGTTGGTCGACGATGGCTTTCGCGGTGGCCCCGTCCAGATCGCGATTGAATGCGATGATCCCGCCGAACGCCGACGTGGCATCCGTACTGTGGGCACGGCGGTATGCGCTCAGGATGTCCGCGTCTTCAGCTACGCCACACGGGTTGGCGTGTTTGACGATCACGCACGCGGGTTGGTCAAACTGCTTGACGCACTCTAGAGCGGCGTCTGCATCGGCGATGTTGTTGTAGCTCATCGCCTTGCCCTGCAGGAGTTGGGCGCTGCCAAGCACTGCGGTCTCGGGTTGGGTCGAGACGTAAAAGGCGGCGCTTTGATGGGGGTTTTCGCCGTATCGAAGATCGCTGTGCTTCACATACGATTCGGTGTGCACCGACGGAAATGCGCTGTCGTCGTCGCCGAGTTGGCCAGCGAGATACTGCGAAATGGCCGCGTCGTACTGCGCCACATGCTGGAATGCTTTCTGGGCGAGTCGCAGCCGCATGGGTGCATCGACGGTCCCCGCGGCCAACGCATCGGCCACCTCGGCGTAGTCCGCCGGGTCGGTTACGACGCACACATGCGCGTGATTTTTGGCCGCGGCGCGTACCATCGCCGGACCGCCGATGTCGATATTTTCGATGGCATCGGCAAACGTGCAGTCTGGTTTTGCGATGGTCTGGGTGAACGGATAGAGGTTCACGGCGAGGACGTCAATCGCGCCAATCCCGTGCTCGTCCATCACCGCATCGTCCGTCCCGGGTCTGCCGAGCAAGCCGCCGTGGATTTTGGGGTGCAGCGTCTTGACGCGGCCATCCATGATTTCGGGATAATCGGTTCGCGAGCTGACGCCCGTGACGTCGAGGCCGGCGTCTGTGAGCGCGCGCGCCGTGCCGCCGGTTGAGAGAAGCTCGAAGCCGGCGTCGGCCAGGCGCTTGCCGAATTCGGCCAGGCCAGCTTTATCCGAAACGCTGAGCAGTGCTGTCTTTTTTGGTGCCATAGAAAAAGCCTCGCCGGCTAAACGCCGGCGATAAAAGGTGAAGGACGGGTGTGGCTCGCGCGTGGGCGCACGCCGCGTTCAGCCGCTCAAACCGTAGTTTTTGAGCTTCTTACGCAGAGTGCCGCGGTTAATGCCGAGCAATTCGGCCGCGCGCGATTGGTTGCCTCGGGTAAATTCGAGGACGGTACGAAACAACGGCCGTTCAACTTCGCCCATGACGAAGTTGTACAGCGCCACCGGTTGGTGGCCGTTGAGTTTGTCGAAGTAGTCTTTAAGCGCTTGCTCAGTCACATCGCTGAGCGGCGGAGCAGCGCTGTTGACCACGGTGGCCTGTGGGTCGGCCTGACCATGCGACGAGACGTTGTCGGTCACGGTTCGTCTTACTCCATGTTTTTATTAATTCAACAAAATCCACTTTGTGCATCCTGCTTAAGTGGCGACAGCATGGAACACGATGGAAAAAGGTCTCTTAAGCCGCGCGCTCCTTGCTTCGGACGGCTTCAGCGAACCAGGTTTCCAACAGTGCCATTTGATCGACGGAAGACGTCGCGCGAACTGCTTGCGAGAGCACAGTAGCGGTACCTGTTAGTTGTTTTAGATACCAGCTTAAATGCTTGCGAGCGACTCGTACGCCAGTGTGTTCCCCATAAAAGGCGTAGAGGTTCTTCAAATGGATTTTGAGAATATCACGAACTTCGCAAATGTCAGTTTCTGTAACAGCCTCACTTTGGGGCGAGTCCTTCAGGTAGTGCGCTATCTCCCTAAAAATCCAAGGTCTACCCTGCGCGGCGCGCCCGATCATGACGCCGTCCGCGCCCGTGTAATCGAGAACTTGACGCGCTTTTTTATTTGAGGTTACGTCGCCGTTCACCCAGACGGGGATGTTGATTTCACGCTTGATACTCCGAATGGTGTCGTACTCAGCATGGCCCCCGAATCGATCCTCGCGCGTCCTTCCGTGAATGGCGATTGCCGCGATGCCAGCATCTTCGGCGAGCTTTGCAATGGTCATCCCATTGCGTTTTTCAGGTGACCAGCCGGTGCGCGTTTTCAATGTCACAGGCACGCTCACCGCGTCGACGGTTTCCTGCAGGATGGCTTTGACGAGATCTTCATCTTTAAGAAGATACGAGCCCGCCCGTCGCTTGCAGACTTTCTTTGCCGGGCAACCCAGATTGATGTCGATGATCTGCGCACCGCGCTCCACGTTGAGTCGGGCGGCGTTGGCC
This sequence comes from Pseudomonadota bacterium, assembly GCA_039026595.1. Classification (GTDB taxonomy): domain Bacteria; phylum Pseudomonadota; class Gammaproteobacteria; order Steroidobacterales; family JBCCMA01; genus JBCCMA01. Next base: position 1,577 of record JBCCMA010000123.1, on the reverse strand, counting down.
ATCATCTCTGGATCCGCACCGGCAATCTGAACCACACGGGGTTCCGGTTCGCCCTCGTGGTCCATGCGTCGTCGGGACTTGTCGGTGTGCCACAGCCGCGTGTCCGACGTAACCATTTCGGACGGGGCGAATGACGCGCCCATTTTTTTGCACAACTCGCGGAACGGGCGGTCTGTGACGCCAGCCATCGGTGCCAGCGCCAGACTGTTCTCAAATTGCCATTTTCCAATTTTCATGGACTTAACGTAATGATTTGTATTGGGTTTATTTGATCGGTGGTGGCCCGCAGCTTACCCGATCCGCGTCGATCACGGCACAGGCTTCAACTGCGTAGTTGTTGGCCAATGCGGTGTCGACGCCGTCCAGATCCAGTGCCACTTCAATGCGATTACCGCTTTGCATGAGCTTGAGATCGCGCTGCTGGCGTACTGCGGCGTATTCGTCTGGCGTGAACGTACGCACGAAGCGTTCATCTCCAAAACGATCAAAGAACGTGACACGAACATGCGGTAACGGCCGCGACGCATCGGATACATTCTGAACGGTGGCCCTGAGTTGCAGAATGTTCGGCGCGCCTTCCCGTGGAACCGCAGTGTGCCGCACTACGGCGTAGTCGTCATGAGTGGCCTTGTACTCAATCGGATTGCCAAGCTGACGGTACAAGCGTTGCAACCCACTGCCAAAGGTGGGGTGTTGTATCAGCTGTACTCGGTTGTGGTGCACGACTTGTGCCCCGAGCACAAACAAGAGCATGACAACCGCAAGGCCGCCGAGTGTTTTTTGTTTTGGGGTCAGGCCCGGGCGAAGGTAATCGCGAAGATCGTCTCGGTCCTGTTCGTCATCTACCTGACTGGCGCGCTCAAGCGCGGCGGCCATTGGTGCAAGCTGTGTGGCTTCGCGGTCATTGTCTTGCTGGTAGGCGTCATCAGAATCGTCTTCCGTGTCCGTTAGTGCTGACGGGAGATGCTCAGTGGGCTCGTCGTTTTGGACGGGCTCTGCAGCGAGATGACCCTCTGCTATCGCTTCGGAAGGATCTTCATCATCTTGATCATCGGCGCTTGTAACTTCGGTCGATACGTCGACTGACTCGGCTTCGGCTTCGGCTTCGGCTTCGGCTTCGGTGTCGGTGTCGGTGTCGGTGTCGGTGTCGGTGTCGGTGTCGGTGTCGGTGTCGGTGTCGGTGTCGGTGTCGGTGTCGGTGTCGGTGTCGGTGTCGGTGTCGGTGTCGGTGTCGGTGTCGTCTTCATCGTGTGCGCTGGTATCCGAGCGCACATCATTTTCTTCGGACAGGATGACCGTTTCGTCGTCGTCAAAATCGGCTAATTCCGACTCAAGATCGATTACATCGAGGTCATCCAGCGCAACGGTTTCGCCAAGGTCATCGTCGTCGAGAGCCAGCGACGCCATTGATGTTGCAGCCGTGTCGATAGGCGCGTCTGGCTCTGGCTCTGGCTCTGGCTCTGGCTCTGGCTCTGGCTCTGGCTCTGGCTCTGGCTCTGGCTCTGGCTCTGGCTCTGGCTCTGGCTCTGGCTCGGACTCGGACTCGGACTCGGACTCGGACTCGGACTCGGACTCGG
>JBCCMA010000122.1:0-10813 GCA_039026595.1 Pseudomonadota bacterium | reverse complement strand
GTGCCGGCCGACCAGATCATCGACGCGGCGCGCGAGAGCTTCAATATTCCGAAGCTCGATCGCTGGGTCACGCGACAGGCGTGCAAGACAGCGGCGCAGTGGACCGCCTCGGGAATCGCGTTCGAATCACTTTCCGTGAACCTGTGCGCAGAGACGCTGCTCGACCCGACCTTTCACGGCTGGTTCTCGGAGTGTCTCAAGGAAGAAAACATCGACTCCAAACTGATCGACTTTGAAATTGTTGAATCGTCGTTCTTCACGAACATCGACGTTGCGATCAAGGCGATCTACAAACTCAGGCGACTTGGCGTCACGTTTTCATTGGACGACTTTGGAACGGGCTTCTCGTCGCTGAGCTATCTGCGGCAGTTGCCAATCGACAAAATCAAGATTGACCGTTCGTTTATCGACGGCGTGGAGCGCGAACCGGACTCCGCCGCAATGTGCGCGAGTATTGTCAGCGTCTCCCACGAACTTGGGCTTCGGGTGATCGCCGAGGGCATTGAAACGGAATTGCAGTTGGTCACACTGCGCGCGCTGCGCTGTGACGAGGTGCAGGGCTATTTTCTGTCGCGCCCGCTTCCTTTGACTAAAGCCACTCAGTTTCTGCTTGAGCACCAGGCGATGCCAAAACACATCAAGGCTGGATAAGTCGGCCTCGCTGACGAGCAGACTTTTCTAGAACGCCGTCCAAAAAAGCCGGCTGACTCACCAAAGCCCCGGTCTTGGGGCGGGCTAATGTGAGCAGCCGGCAGGAACATCCCGCAGCTGTCGCCTGCTGCGGGGAGGCTATGTTCGCTGGATTAAAGACGCTTGCGCTTCAGCCCCAACATCGCAACTGCAGAGCCAAACAGCCAGACCGCGCCAGGAACGGGCACTGGCCGCACCGCCAAACCGCTGACGGTGAGCCCGAGGTGCCCCAGTTCAATAGCTGCCCCTGTGTTCAAATCGATCATGAACAAGGTCGATGTGTCGGGCACAAGCGGGCCGGTCATGAGAAATGCGAAACCGTCCGAGCCGATATCGAATCCACCAATGTCCGACACATCAACACCCAGAGCCCCGACCGTGCCCAACTCGCCCGCGTTATTCGACTGCGTAACGAGGATATCGAGATTCGTATCGATGGCATAAAGCTGCGTAGCCGTCGAGTTCGGGACGTTGCCCGAATACGCATGATGAACCACATTTGGGTCTGCGCCTTCGTTGACGTCACCGCTACCATAGAACACGTTAATCGTGCTCGCGATGTTCGCGGCGCCCGTGTCGGGATCGGCGACGATATTCTGGTTGCTGTCTCCTACGATGCGGATCTTGTCTATCACCGGGTTGAAATCGAAGCCGAACGAGCCGCCGTTCAGCGCGGTGCTGAAACCACTACCAACCGCCGTAGCTGCCCCTGTCGAGGTATTGATCGTGTACAACTGCCCGTGGCTTCCCAGCCCGTACAGTTCGCCAGTGTTCGGCCGATAATCGATGCTGTACAACCGTTCACCGTCTCCCAGGCCGGTAATTAGTACCGAACTTTCGACCTGACTTGGCGCCGTGCTATCGATGGTCGCTAAGGCCTGTCCCAACGGCCCCACCTCGGCCAGCAACGTGATGCTAGCGGCTTGCACCGGCATCGACAAAAACGCCCCACAGCACGCTACCAGCGCGGTTTTACGCGAAAACCCCATTATTCTCTCCCTTCGCACGATTTACTCGTGTCATTTTCATCAAGTGTCATAACGTAAGTCGCCACCGAGCGGTCGTCGGTTCATTTCGGTTCGTTTTTTTGAGTCGGCCCCGTTGCCTGGAACGACCGGACTGTTGAGGAGGAAGCCGCTACGCATTCGAACCGCTATGCGGTACCGTTGCGCGGTGACGCGCAATCTAAAACGACTCAAATTTTTGCTAGCGCTTTGTGCTGGTGCATTCGGCGCACCAACCGTGCTCGCCCAGTCCGAATCGGACTGGGTAGTCGTGTCTTCTTTATCGTTGGTCAGCGACTACGTACATCGCGGCCTGTCGCTTTCAAGCGGCAATCCGGCCGCACAGATCGGGATCGGGGCGCGGCACACTAAAGGACTCTACGCAAATCTGTGGTTATCGACCCTTGATACGCGTGACCTTGCACCGGACTTCGGAGGCATAGGCCACGAAATCAGCGCCTTGGTCGGATGGAGTGATGCCATCAATGACTTATGGAGCTATGAGGTGACGGGTTCTTGGTATCAGACCCTCGCAACATCCCAGATTCTGAATTACGACCACACTGAATTTTCCGCCAGCTTGCTCTATCGGGACGCTGTTCGTTTAAGCGCGGCCTACGCGCCAAGGGGCGTCGATCATGCACGCGACGACGGCAAACTCAGGGGACCAAGACGCGTAATTGAGGCGGCCGGTCAGTACGCGCTGCGCGCCGATACCGCTCTGACCGGCGGGATTGGCTATGCCGACCTCACCCATGTCTCTGACGTCGACTATCTTTACTGGAGCGTTGGACTCACCAAACGCATTCGCCGCGTCACCGGCTCCATCGCAATTATCGGAACGGATCACAATGCACGTGATCGCTTCATCGACGATCGCGCCAGCACCCGCATCGTTGCGTCCATTATTTTCCAGCTGAGTCCGCGTTAAGTGATGTTGGCCCGGAACGATGATGCAGGGGACGCACGTCAATGACGCGATCCCGTACCCGGAAAGAATCGGACGCGCTCGACAGAGCAAGACTGGCGCGTGTTGCGCAAGGTGACATGGTCGCCTTTGAAAGCCTGTACGCCGACTATCATGATCGGATCGCACGCTTTCTCCTGCGGCTGTCCGATGACCACGCTCTGGTCGAAGAAGTGATCAACGACACGCTTTACGCAGTGTGGAATCAAGCGGACACGTTCCGAGGTTCGGCGCGCGTGTCAACATGGATCATGGGCATCGCGTACCGGAAGGCCATTAGCAGTCTGCGCAGCCGTGAGCGTCGCAAGAATCGTGAGAATGACGTTGCCTTGCAAGCGGAGCAGCGAGTGAAGTCAACGGAGATAGAACGCACCGCGCAGTCCGAGTGGATTGAACTCGCGCTCTCACGTCTTCCCATTGAGCAGCGCGCCACAATCGAATTAGCCTACCTGCTCGGTTACACCTGTCGGGAGATCGCTGAGGTCCAGAGCTGTCCTGTAAATACGGTCAAGACGAGGTTGTTCCACGCACGACGGCGGCTCCGAGACCTGCTGCCTGATCTGGCCGACGCCATACCGAGCGGTGTGCCTCAGAGAGACGACGATGACTGATCGCAGTTCAAGCACCAGTCCTTGTGAAGACCAGACAATCGTCTGGTATCTGAACGATTCGCTGGATAATGAAGCGAAGAGTCAATTCGAAGAGCACTTGCTGACCTGTGAAGCGTGCCGCCATGCCCTTCGCACCGAGAAGCAAATTTTTTCGCACATCCGGCGGAATGAAAAATTACCGTTGTCGGCGAAGGCGTCTTTTGCACCGCTGCGGGAATTGATTGAATCGGACATCTCGAATAACTGCGCGGCAGACGGTACGGAGAAAAGCGCTGCCCTTACATTCTGGGCAACCACCGCGCGACTTGCTGCAGCCTGTTTACTGGGCGCGCTTTTGTATCGGAACTTCGGCGCCGCGCCGAATGCTCCCCCAGATGATGGGTACATTACGCGCAGCGAGAGCACCGCCACGGCTGACCTGCACCTGCAGGTGGTGTTCAACACTGATCTCACTGTAAGCGAAATGGGTCGCGTCCTGGCCCGCGTCGACGGCCGCATTGTGAACGGCCCAACAGCGGGCGGTGTTTTCATTGTGGTCGCCGGCGACGGATCTCTGACGGCAACCACCGCCGCGGCTGCGCACTTGAGCCAGGATGCTCGAGTCGATTTCGTTGCAAAAATTGACGGAGACGCACCCCGGTGATTATTCGGTGCCTCTTGATCGTCGTGGTCTGGACGGCGTGTCGATCCGTGTTTCCTGCGCCGGAAACGCTGTTGATTCCGGCGGAGCGTCAGGTTCTCATCACGATTGAAAATCCGTTCCAGCCCTCACTCGGCGGCGCCGCATCGACGTGGCAGGGTTGGAATTGGGCCGGTGGCTATCGGGTCAGCCTGACAGCAGAGCAAACTGCAGAAGCGATCGGGCGCGACTACCGACTGCGACGGGTCACCGCTTGGCCAATCTCATTGCTTGAAAAATACTGCGTCGTCTTTGAAATTGCTGACGACCATCAACAGACTAGTGTCATTCGCGCTCTGTCTTCTGATTCCCGTGTGGCGCTTGCGCAGCCGCTGAACGAATTCTCGACGCTCGGGACCGAATTACCAAAGAGCGCAACCGATCCGTACCATCACATGCAACATGCACTGGTCGATCTGGATATCGAACCCGTTCACGCCGTTTCTACCGGTAATGGCATTCGTATTGCCATTATCGATACAGGCATTGACATCAAACACCCGGAATTTTCACGTCGCATCGTGGATTACGAGGACTTCGTCGAGCGCGCTGGCGACGAATTCGCGGATGATCTGCATGGCACCGCAGTCGCAGGCGTGATCGCTGCAACTCGCGACAATGGAATCGGCATCGTTGGCGTCGCGCCAAAAGCAAGGTTGCTAGCCTACAAAGCATGCTGGCCCGAACAGGAAGGTATGACCAGAGCGAGATGTAACAGCCTCACGCTGGCCAAGGGTCTTGCCGCCGCAGAGGAGAAAGGCGCCTTAGTCGTGAACCTAAGCCTGACCGGACCCGTCGATCCCCTTCTCGCTCAATTGACATCACAATTGATTGAACGCGGCATCACGATTGTCGGAACAAGTTGGCACAACGAAGCACGCCATGGATTTCCAGCGAACGTGCCCGGCGTCATCGGTGCTACGAGTTCGGGCAATAAAAATCCAAAACGCGCTGCGTTACCGGCCCCGGGCGACGACATCATCAGCACGGCGCCAGCAGGGGAATATCGATTTTACTCTGGCGCATCTTTCGCAACGGCGCACGTCTCGGGAATCGTCGCATTGCAGAAGGAACTGTCGCGCAAACTCAAACCAGAACAGTCTGCCGCTATGCTGCAACAAGCCGTCCAGCGCGCACCTAGTAAGCCCTCAATCACAAGCGGCTGCCGAGCGGTGGCGCCTCTGCTACCCGCACAATTATCTTGTGCAGATCGGTGACTTGAAAAACAGGCTTGCGTTTAGGCAGCGTTGGCTAGCGCCACAGCAAATCAGCAGACCTCTCCCTCGAAGGTGCAAAGGACTTGCACGTTATCACTCGCTGCTGAACGGAATCCTCTGCGACACCCGCACCGGCGTCTTACGAGAATTAAAGCCGGTCGGCACATACTTCCAGGTCTGTACCAGTAGTAACGCCACCTCTTCGTAGCACCCCGGCGGCGCGCTATCGATCACATCGGCCTCGCTCACGTTGCCTCCCGAGTCGATCACGAACAACACCGTGACGAACCCGTCACCGCAGTCGTCCTTTTGCGCAGGTGGCGCCTCAAATGCAATGACGCCGTGGCTTTCCACCCAGTATCGGCCTAGCACATCGCCTTCGATATCCAGAATCGGGCCATTAAAATACTCATTGCTCGCACAACCTGAGAGCGCAGCCGTGAGCAGTACGATCCAGCGCAGCCTCATGCGTCCACCCGCCCCATAAATTGCGCGACCGCCGGCCGAAAACGGTCCATATCCACCAGAAACGAATCGTGACCCTGGATCGAATCCAGCGCGACCATGCCCGTGTCAATTCCCGCGCTCTGCATCAGCTCGGCCAGCTCCTGCTGCTTCCACAACGGGAAAAGAAAATCGCTGGCTACGCCAATCACCAAGGCTCTGTCCACCTGAAGCAAGCCCACGCCTGCCTCAAGCGAGCCACCATGTTCGGCCGCGTCAAACATATCCATGGCGCGCGATAAATATAAATAGCAGTTGGGGTCGAACGCGCCGGTGAACTTGCGTGCGTGCGCCTGCAAGTAGGATTCGACCTCAAATTCCGGCCCAAACATTTCACCGGAGCTCGCGCTCTGCGCGATGCGTTCTCGACCAAAGCGCTGGCGCCATTCATCCGCGCTGCGATAGGTGATCATTCCGAGTTTGCGCGCTAGACGCATGCCGCGTACCGGCACACTGTCGTGATCGTAATGCCCGTCCTGCCAATCGCGGTCGGCGCGCACCAGCTCGCGCTGTAGCGAACGCAACGCAATGGCAAACGGCATGGCGCGAGCAGCCGACGAGATCGACACGAAATTGCGCGTACGCTCAGGAAACATCATGGCGAACGCCAGTGCGGTCATGCCGCCCATCGACGGTCCGATCACCGCGGCGAGCTGATCAATGTCCAGCGCGTCCAGCAACAGGCTGGCGACAGTGGCATTGTCTTCGAGGGTCAACATGGGGAAGTCGAGCCGCCATGGCTCGCCGGTCGCCGGATTGGGTGAGGCCGGCCCGGTGCTGCCGAAGCAGCCGCCCAGTGCGTTGAAGCACACAACAAACCACTTCTGCGTATCGATGGGTTTGCCCACGCCGACCATGTCTTCCCACCAGCCCGCGCAGGAGTCATCCGCCGACGAGCACACATGGGCGGACGGCGACAGACCGGTGCAAATCAGAACGGCGTTGCTCGCGTCGCCGTTGAGCTGCCCCCACGTCTCGTAAGCCACGCGCGCGTCAGGCAATCGCCCACCGTGGCGCAGGGTCAGTGGAGTGGGCAGCTCAACGTAGCGACGCGCGTCACTCATCGCCTACATCAGTTTGCGCGCAAACCCCATGACGTCGTCGAGCACGCTGCCGTCCTTATCGCCGTCGAGGAACTGGTTGAGCATGCCGCCAATGCCGCCGCCCGAGTTACCGCCACCGGTCAGCGAGCCGAGCGCACCGCCGATCATGTCGCCCAGGCCGCCGCCCTGCGACGCGCCGGTTTGCGACTGGCCCTGAACCTGCTTGCTCATACCGCCCATCGCCATCGCCGCCACCATGGGCAGCATCTTCTTGAGCTGATTCACATCAAGGCCCGTGTTTTGTGCGGCCTGTGCGGCCACCTGGCGACTCGCATCCTTGGAACCGAGAATATGGCCGAGGATGCCGTTGCCGTCGTCCACCGCCCGGCTGGTTGTCAGCGCCGACGGATTGTCCAGGTACTGGCTGTGGTTGCCCTTTTGCAACGCGCCCATCAGCGCGCCGAGCCCGTCGGCCGAGCCCATGTTTTTCTTGATGCCGCCGGTGAGCGCGGGCAGCAGTTGAGAGACGGCCTGACCGGCCTGCTCCGTGTTCATGTTGAAGTTGCCGGCGAGCTGTTTGAGCACGTCGCCGCCTTGGGCTTCGATGATGGATTTGAGAAGACTCATGGTCTGTCCCCTGAATTGTGGATCGGGCCGCCATTATGACGCGCGACGGGCGGTTGCGGCCAGCGCGCCGCGAAATTTTACCTTAGCCCTTCTTCACGTGGCGCATCATGCGCTTGCGGCGTTTCTCCTGCCTCGGCGTGAGTTTATTGCGCCGACCCTCGAATGGGTTCTTACCCGTCTTGAACTGGAGGCGGACGGGCGCGCCCACGAGTTTGAAGTGCTTGCGGACCCGCCCGATGAAATAGCGCCGCCACGCGTCGGGCACCTTGTCCGCCCCCGTCCCGTGCACAACCACGGTCGGCGGATTGCGTCCGCCCTGATGCGCGTATCGAAGGCGGGGCCGACGACCGCGCCGCACCGGCGGCGGGTGCGCGCGCACCGCGTCCTCGAGCAGTTCAGTCAGAACCGGCGTGGGCAGATCGGCGTAGGCTGACCGATGGCATTCCTGAACCGCGGCGAGCAGGTCCGTAATGCCGCTGCCGTGGCGTGCCGACACGAAGTGCTTGGACGCAAAGTCCAGGAACGGCAGCTTGACCTCCAGCTCGCGACGCACCGTCTCGCGCTGGTCAAGCGACAGCCCGTCCCATTTGTTGATGCCCACCGTCACCGCGCGCCCACGGTGCAACACCAGACCGAGCAACGACACATCCTGCTCGGTGATGCCCTCCTGCGCGTCCATCATCGCAATCACAACGTCGGCGCTGTCGACCGCCTTGAGCGCTTTAATGATGCTGAATTTCTCGATGGCCTCGTTGACCCGCGCCCGACGCCGAACGCCCGCTGTGTCGATTAATGTGTACGCGACCCCATCACGTTGAAACGGCACGAAGACGCTGTCGCGCGTGGTGCCCGGCTGATCAAACGCCACCACGCGCTCCTCACCGACGAAGCGATTCACCAGCGTGGACTTGCCGACGTTCGGGCGCCCCACGATCGCAACTTTAATACCGTCGTGATCGGCAGAGTCGTCTTTGCTCGGCGGCAACTCGCCCAGGACCTCATCCACCAGAGATGCGACGTTATGCCCGTGTGCGGCGGATACGGGCAAGGGTTGTCCGCTGCCCAGAGCAAAGAAGTCGGCGGTGACAATGTCGGGATCGAATCCTTCGGTCTTGTTGACCACAAGGTAAACGGGTTGAGCCTGTTTGCGCAGCCGTGACGCGATTTGTTCGTCCGCGGCGGTCAGACCTTCGCGACCGTCCACCACAAATACAATGGCGTCAGCCTCATCGATGGCGGCCTGAGTCTGGCGCGCCATCAGTCCGTCGAGTCCGTCCTCGTCCCCCGACAAGCCGCCGGTGTCCACAACGAGATAGGGCCGGTCCCCGACAGCACCGAACCCGTACTGACGATCGCGGGTCAGTCCGGGCCGGTCAGCGACGATGGCGTCGCGGGTCCGTGTGAGCGCATTGAACAGGGTGGATTTGCCGACGTTCGGCCGGCCCACCAGCGCGACGACCGGCAGCATGATCTAGTCGCCGTCGACCGGCGCGGGGGGCTCCGGAGAAAAGACGGTGAGCGTGCCGTCGGTTGCCAGCACGTACACCAGATCGCCGATCACCATCGGTGGCGCGACGATGGCCGCTTTGGCCACGCGCTGGCGCGCAACGAAATCACCCGTGGTCGATTCGAGGAAGTGCACATAGCCATCGTAATCGCCAACGATGACCACAGAACCCGCGACCGCGCTTCCGGTGATCTCACGTCGAGCCAGCGCGCTCTGCTCCCACTCGATCACGCCCGTGCGGCGGCCGAGTGCGACCACAGAGTCATCGGCCCGCGTGACGTAGACGCGCGACCAGTCCACAGCCACGCTCTCATGACTCGAAAGGTCCTGCCGCCACACGGGGCTTCCGCTGGTGCTCGACAGCAGCGACGCGGTGCCCTGAAACCCCACCACAAAGATGTCTTCGCCCACAGCCGCAACGCGTCCATCGACGTCGGCCAGACGATCAAATTCGGTGCGACCCCGGCGCTCTGCGGTGACCCGTTCCCACACCGGGGAGCCGTCTGCCAGGCGGTAGGCCGCCAGCGTGCCGTCGTCAAAACCGGTAATCACCAAGTCGTCGAGCACGGCGGGCGAGGCGGTGCCGCGCAGCGTCAACCCCTGTACGCGTTTGCGGACATCCCAGCGCACCTCGCCGTTCTGGGCATCCAACGCAATCAGGCTGCCGTCGCCGGTGCGCGTCACCACGCTGTTATTCGTCACCGCGGGTGCCGCGAGGACTTCGCTGCCGACATCGACCGTCCATAGGACCTCGCCACTTTCAATGGCGAGCGCGGCGACTTGCCCCTCGCTGGTGCCCACGGCGATTCGATCACGGCCAACGCCAGGACCGCCTGCAATTTTCAATTCGGTATCGGTTCGCCAGACGGGTTCACCGGTGATGGCATCGAACGCCGCGATTCGCCCTTCGTTGGACGCGATGAACACGCGCGCACCGTTCGTGGCGGGGACCAGTCCGAGGCGGAGGCCTTTCCCATCGCCGCCGACGGACGCGGTCCACGCAGTTTGAACGGCCAGCCTCGACTCGAACTCGACCAGAACGGCCGGCTCGTCGAGCGGATCATCGTCATCGCTAAAGATGGAACAGCCGCCCAATCCGAGCTGGGCGACCAGCAGCGCGCCGAAAAGCGCGCTGCGATGATGCTTTTTACTCGTCGTCGTCAAGGCCCAGTCCAAGCGCGGCCATCTTGATCTGCACATAGTTGCGATCCACGGCCGTACCATCACTGTCGAGCGCCGCGCTGTACGCATCGTGTGCGGCCTGCGCGTCGCCGAGCGCCACGTGCGCGTCGCCGCGGATTTCGTCATACAACGGACGATAGGGCCCGCCGTCCCCGGACAGCAACTCCAAAGCGTCCTGAGCCCGGTCCTGTGCAATGCGCACACGCGCCAGACGCAGTCGCGCGATGGGCCCGAGATCACCGCCGGCATTGATGGTTCTCTCGAGCACCTCGGCGGCGCCGGCCAGGTCGCCACTGTCGACGTACGCCTTGGCCAGTGACAGCGACGCCAGATCGCTGTACGGCGTGCTGCCGTAGTCGCTGGCTAACAGGTCGGACGCGGTGCGCGCGGCATCCACATCGCCTTCGTTCACCGCGACCAGCAGCTCTTCATGGACCGCCGCGGCGTTGTAGGCCTTGATCCGTTTCTGGTCTTTGTAGTAGTTCCAGCCGAACAGGACGCTGGCCCCAAGGGTCAGCCCGGTCAGCACAAACATCTTGTTCTCGTCCCACCACTTGCGGAGGTTCTCGATCTGTTCTTGTTCAGTCAGGTTCTCGTCCACGACCTTTATCCGTCACAAAGAAAAAATAGGTTAAGCGTTCAACTCGAGCATCGAGCAAAGCCGTTCGACAACTTCATCGCGATCCACGGTGACCTGTTCGCCGCCCCGCAAGGGTTTCAGACCCACGGTATCGGCTTCAAGTTCAGCCTCGCCAAGCAGAACGGCCAACTCGGCGCCGCTC
>JBCCMA010000121.1:0-10882 GCA_039026595.1 Pseudomonadota bacterium | reverse complement strand
GCGCGGTGAGGCGCCAAGTGTGCCCGAGGCGCATCTGCCGCCCTCGCTTCTGGTGCCGTCGCCGCAACGCAAAGTGGTGCCTTCGGGTTCATCACCAAACCGATCAATAAAGACGAACTTCTGGACTACGTCTCGAGGGCGCTAAAAGTCTCCCGCGCATCACGTCGCGATGACGACTGGCGGGCCGAGATCATCACGCGTTCGCCGCTGATCAACGAACGCCTGCATCAGGCAGAGGTTATCGCAGGCAACTCGACTCGCGTTCTTTTGCGCGGACCGAGCGGGGCAGGCAAAGGGCTATTCGCACTTGCCATGCACCGCGTTAGCAAAGAGCGCCACGGGCCTTTCCTTTCCGTTGGCTGTAGCGCAATCGATGAAGAATCGCTGGCTGCGGAGCTGTTTGGTCATGGGACCACGCCCGGACATTTCCAGAACGCAAGCGGCGGTATCCTCTTGCTCAACGAAATCGGCGATCTGCCGATGTCATTGCAGGTTCGTCTGCTGCGCGTTTTCGAGGAAAAAGCGGTGCACCCTCTTGGCGGCAACGACGCCGTACCCGTTGACGTACGCGTCTTTGCGACGACCAATCAGGATTTGCCGGCGCGCCTTATTGACGGTGAATTCCGCGACGACCTGTATTACCGACTGATCGAAGCGACGCTCGATGTCCCCGCACTTTCCGAGCATCGTGAGGACATCCCGGTGTTGGCGAATCACTTCCTGCGCAAGGCCATGCAAGAGATGGGTCGGGACAAAATGGTGTACGCGCCCGAAGCCATCGAATTGATGATGGGCGCACCGTGGCCTGGCAACGTCAGGGAATTGGCCAATACTGTCAAGCGGCACGTGAGCGTGTGTCAGGCCCCCGTGATCAGCGCTGCCGTCGTGCAGGACTGCCTGGGCCAGCAGTCCGAACAACTCATGTCCTTTGCCGAAGCACGCGACGAATTTATACGTTCCTACCTCGTGCAGTTACTGACGATGACCCGGGGAAACGTCAGCAAAGCGGCCCGCATGGCCAAACGCAACCGCACCGATTTCTACAAGTTGCTGGCACGACACGATCTGGATCCAGACGTGTTCAAACACGCGCGACAGTAATCAGGCGCCGAGTAACCTCGCCAGCGACGTTGCGGCACGCCCGGCCGTTTTGCCGTCCCATAACTCTGGCCGCCGTACCGTGTCGCTGGCGTCCGCAGACAGGACATCGTCAACAGCCGACTCAATCTGATTCGGCGTCAGCAACCGGTTGGTTCCTTCGGTCAGCGTAATCGGCCGCTCCGTATTGTCGCGCACCGTCAGACACGGGATGCCCAGATAGGTGGTTTCTTCCTGCACGCCACCTGAATCCGACAGCACCAGACGCGCGCCGCTTACCAGATTCATGAATTCGATATAGCTCAGCGGATCGCACAGCGTGATAGCGCCTGCGTCTTCAAGCACCGGCCACAAACCGAAGGCCTCAAGGTTTTTGCGAGTCCGGGGATGAACCGCGAACACCAGCGGCACGCGCGCCGATACGCGCACAAGCTGATCCACGATCCGTCTGAGCGTAGTCTGGTCGTCCACATTGGACGGGCGATGCATCGTCACAACCCCATAATGCTGCCCGTCGACACCGAAACGTCGCCGCGCATCGCTCGCGCCGATCTTGTCTTTCAGAAGTTCGTAGGAGTCGAGCATGATGTTGCCAATCCGCTCGATCTGGTGCGCGGGCACGCCTTCAGCGAGCAGATTTTCATCGCCGTCCGGCGACGGCGTCCAGAGCAGATCGCTGATTCGATCGGTGAGAACGCGATTGACCTCCTCGGGCATACGGCGGTCGTTGCTGCGCAGACCGGCTTCCAGATGGACCACCGGAATCCAGAGTTTTGCGCAGACCAGCGCGCAGGCCACCGTCGAGTTCACGTCCCCGGCCACCACGACGGCGTCCGGGCGCGTCTCCATACAAACCTTCTCGAACTCGATCATGACGCGACCGGTTTGCTCGGCGTGCGAGCCACTGCCCACGTTGAGATGGCACCACGGCTCGGGCATCGAAAGGTCGCGGAAGAACGCGTCCGACATATTCGCGTCGTAATGCTGCCCGGTATGGATGATCCGCGGCGTGCACCAGTCGGTGGCCGCCAGCGCATGCTGCAGCGGCGCAATCTTCATGAAGTTGGGTCGCGCCGCTGCGACCAGAAACACCGTTTTGTTTGCCATAGTCCGTTCCAGGGAAGCGTCAGCGCGTGATGATATACTGCCGCCCGCTCGCGTCACCACCGACCATGTCCGCGCAGGGCAAACTCCTCAAAACGTATGACGACACCCGACGATATCGATCCGCCGGCCCCCTCCCTCGCCAGCCAGACCGCCCGTGGCGTGATCTGGATGGTGCTGTTCAAATTGGCGGTTCGGTCGCTGTCGCTGGTGTCCACGTTAATTCTCGTCCGCCTGTTGTCGCCCGAGGACTTCGGACTCGTGGCTATGGCGATGGTCTTTATTGCGATTCTCGATACGCTGTCATCATTCAGTTTCGATGTTGTGCTGATCGCCAATCAGGACGCGGGCCGCGAGGAATACGACACGGCGTGGACGTTCAACATTATCTTCAAAACCGCGTCGATGCTGGTCTTGCTGGCACTCGCCTACCCCGCCGCACTGTATTACGACGAACCACGCGTGACCGTCCTGATGGCGGTCCTCGCGGTTGGGCAATTCGCGAGTGGTTTCATCAATATCGGAACCGTCAATTTCCGCAAGCGCATGGAGTTCGACAAGGAATTCCGTTACATGTTTCTGAGCAAGGTCGCCGGTTTCCTCGTGACCGTGCCACTCGCTTTTATCCTGCGAAATTACTGGGCGCTGATTATCGGTCAGATTGTCAATCAGTTTGCACAGGTGGCACTCAGTTTCGGTATGGACGCCTACCGTCCTCGCTTCAGACTCTCGGCCTGGCGGGGCTTGTTCAATTTTTCAAAGTGGCTCATCTATTGCAACATTTGCGGAGCGGTACGACAGCGCGCCACCGAGTTGATCATCGGGCGGGCCTCCGGTCCACGCGGGCTCGGCTTTTTTAACATCAGTCTCGAGCTGTCCAATACACCCACCACAGAACTGATCGCACCGATCAATCGCGCGGTCTTTCCAGCCTACGCGCGAATTTCGAATGATCTGGCCACATTGCGAACAGGCTATTTGAAAGTCATCAGCATTATCTCGCTCATCGCGTTGCCGGCCGCGCTGGGTATCGCCGCGACCGCACCTTTGATCGTACCCGTGGCCCTCGGCGAAAAGTGGCTACCGACCATCCCTTTGTTCGTGGTCCTGTCGTTCACCGGTGCAGTGGCATCGCTGCAGACCAATATCCAGTCCGTTTACTTCGCGCTGGGCCGCCCAAAAGTACTCGCGCTGATCCAGACCATGAATATGCTGGCGGTCATCGCCGCGGTGATCCCCGCCACGCGTGCGGCTGGCATTGAAGGCGCCGCCCTCGCTTTCTTCGGCGCCACCGTACTGCTGTCACCGATCACTTTCGCAATTTTGCTGAACGATTTGAAACTGAGCGTCCGCGCGTTTCTTGGTGAACTCTGGCGACCGGTATTCGGTTCAATACTGATGTACGCGGTTACGGCGTACCTCACCGATTGGCTAATCGCCAGCAATCACGGCCTGGCCACCCTCGCCTCGTTGGTCCTCGCCATCGCCGCCGGTGCCGTGATCTACACGCTGACCATTCTCATCTTGTGGGCATTGAGTCGACGACCTGAGGGTGCCGAGTCGTACATCCTGGCAATTCTCACCAATCGATGGGCGCAATTTCGAGCGTCGCGACGCCCTAATCCGTCCCCCTGATTGGCGCTACATCCCGAGGTCGAGGCGCACCCTCCGCTCGCGTGTCCACGATACGCTGATGTAAGGCGCCACGGTCGCGACCATGCATTCGAAGCGCCAGAGCTTCAGGAATGCCGCACTGCCCAGATCCCGCATCCCGAGGTGCTCGTGGGCCTTGCGCGACGCGGAGTTGAATTTTGTGATCCGGCTGAAGCTCTGACGGATGCCGAGTTCATACAGGAATCGATTCGCACCGTCCCAAAGCGCCACAAATCCGAGACCCTGCCGGTGTTCCGGGAGGATGTAAAAGTCGAAATCAAACACGGCGGCGGCGGGCGGGTGCACGAAGTAATCGCACCGGACCTCATCCTCGTGATAGCAGTGCGCAACAAACCACATAAAGCCGGTCAACTCATTATCCCGAAACGCCGCAAGGCACCGCGCGCCCTGCTCGAACCGATCCGAAATCACCTCGGTGGGGACAGGGAGATGCTCAAATTCCTGCGCGCCAGCGTGCAATTCGCGATAGGTCCACGCCCTTAAGAAACGCCGGGGCGCCAACGGCGTGTCAACGATCGGCTGAACCGTCAATGTGTAGCACTGCAATCGTGTCCGATCGCTGACCCGGGCGAGCGCCTGATCGATCAGATAAAGGGCGCCATCAATCAGGCCGAACTGGCGCCATGCGCTGATAACCGATTGCTTCATCGCGGAGCTGAAATCATGACCTGAGCGTTGCGCCCATCGCGCAGCACCACAGGGTCTGGGATGCCGCCCGGCAAAACTGTGAACTGGCTAGCAATTCGCATCAGGACTCGTATATCGCCTTCCACCATGAGGTACACTTAGCGCCCGCGATATCTGCGTAATGTCATTTAAAAACAAGAGTTTAATGCTATGACGCTTCTGTTGCACGAACTCCCGCAACGCTCGGCCCGCCGCACACCCGACGCGGTGGCGCTGGTCGACCGCGATCGTCAACTGACCTACGCCGACCTGGCGGACAGAATCGAGCGCGTTGGCAGCGCGTATGTCACCCACGGACTGGGCGCCGGCGAACGGGTGGCCATTGCGCTGCCAAAGACAGCTGAGGCCGTTGTGGCCATGTTCGCAGCGGCGGCCGCCGGCGGCGTATTCGTCCCGGTCAACGCGCTTCTCAAACCGGTCCAAATGACGCATATCCTGTCCGACAGCCGCGCTCGGATACTGGTGACGAACCGCGCGCGCTTCGATGCACTGCGCCCGCATCTGGGCGAGCTTCCCGGCCTGCACACGGTCTTTCTGGTCGACGATGTTCCGGACGACGCGCCCGAGGGCGTCGAGCTGTATGCCTTCGAATTGGCCGTAAAGGCCACGCCACGCGAACGCCACCGGCGCATCGACGCGGACGTCCTCTCTATTTTTTACACCTCCGGGAGCACCGGGAAACCAAAGGGCGTGACGCTCTCACACGCCAATATGGTGATCGGCGCCGAAAGCGTCGCGCAGTACCTAGAGAACACGGCTGAGGACCGACTGCTGGCCGCGCTGCCCTTCAGCTTTGATTATGGATTCAGCCAGCTCAGCACGGCGTTTCTGGTCGGTGCACGCGTCGTTCTTCTTGAATACCTGCTGCCACGTGACGTGCTGCGAAAACTCGGCAGCGAACGAATCACCGGTCTGGCGGGCGTCCCACCGCTCTTTGGCCAGCTCGCCGGTCTGAAGTGGCCCGAAGGCTGCGTGGATCACCTGCGTTATTTCACCAACTCCGGCGGAGCCATGCCCAAAGCCACCCTCGCCGCACTGCGCGAGCGCGCGCCCGCTGCCAAGCCCTATCTCATGTATGGCTTGACCGAAGCGTTTCGCTCGACATTCCTGCCGCCGGACGAAGTGGACACGCGACCCGAGTCGATGGGTAAAGCCATACCCAACGCGGATGTGATGGTGCTAAACGAAAACGGCGAGCGCTGCGCGCCGGGCGAAATCGGCGAGCTCGTACATCGCGGCGCCCTCGTCTCACTCGGCTACTGGAACAACCCGGAAAAAACCGCCGAGCGGTTCAAGACGCTACCCCTTGAGGACGGACGGGTGATGCAAGAGGTCGCGGTTTTCTCCGGCGACAACGTACGCATGGACGAAGATGGCTTCCTCTATTTTGTGGGACGCCGCGACGAGATGATCAAGACCAGCGGGTATCGGGTCAGCCCGAATGAAATTGAGGAAGTCATCTACGACGCCGGCGTGGTTGAAGAAGCCGTCGCGTTTGGCGCGGCACACAAGGACCTTGGCCAGGGCATCGTTGTGGTCGCGGCCAAACCCGTCAACAACGAATCGCCGGAGGACGCCATCGTCGCGGCCTGCCGTGAGGCGCTGGCCAACTTCATGGTGCCGCGCAAAGTCGTCATGCTCGACTCGTTGCCGCGCAACCCCAACGGAAAAATCGACCGCAAGACGCTGAGCGACCGATACGCTGATGCGTTTGCTGCGGGGTCTTCGGCGTCATGACCGCGATCCTGTTTGAGAAACACGCGCCCATCGAGCACTTTCGAGCCGAAGACGGTGTGCTGGTGGTCGGCGACGCGCCCATAACCGAGCACTATGCCGCCGCCGGCGGTGTGCCGGTGTATCTCTACGACAAAGCGCTCTTCCAGCGTCGCGCAGACGATCTGAAGGCCCTGTTTGATGGTCACATTGATCTGCACTACGCGATGAAGGCCAACCCCATGCCCGAACTCGTGCAGTTCGCCGCAAAGCACGTCGATGGGCTGGACGTCGCGTCCGGCGCAGAACTCGACGTTGCCCTGAAAACCGAGTGTCCGCCGGAAGAGATCAGCTTTGCGGGCCCGGCCAAGCAACATTGGGAACTGTCCAACGCCATCGACGCCGGGATCACACTGAACGTCGAAAGCGTCGTGGAGTTACAACGCATCGGTGAGATCGCGACGGCGGCGGGCCGACGGGCGCGCGTGGCGCTGCGCATCAATCCCGACTTTCAACTCAAGCGGTCCGGCATGAAGATGGGCGGCGGCGCCCAGCAGTTCGGCATTGATGCCGAGCTGATTCCCGGGCTCTTCGAGCAGTGGCGTCTTGGCAGCGGCCCGTTTGACACGCGCCACATGGACTTTGTGGGCTTCCACATCTACAGCGGATCGCAGAACCTGCTTTGCGAGTCGCTGATCGAGACTCAGACGCAAACGGTTGAACTGGCCCTGCGTCTGGCCAAGGACGCGCCGGCGCCGGTGCGCATGCTCAATATTGGCGGCGGCTTTGGCATCCCCTACTTCCCCGGCGAAAAACCGCTGGATACCGCGCCCCTCAAATCACACCTGGCCGCACTCGCGGCGCACACTGCGACGTCCCTGCCAGAAGCCAGACTGGTCATCGAACTGGGTCGTTACCTCGTCGGGGAATGCGGCGTATACGTGTGCGAGGTGACGGACAAGAAAGTGTCGCGCGACAAGACCTTCCTGATCACCAACGGTGGCCTGCATCACCATCTGGCCGCATCGGGCAACTTTGGTCAGATCATCCGCAAGAACTACCCGGTGGTGGTCGGTAACCGTGTTAACGCCGAACATGAAGAGCGCGTGAACGTTGTGGGGCCGTTGTGCACACCGCTGGATCTTCTTGCCGACAACATGACTATGGCTGAGGCCGAGATTGGTGATCTGATCGTGGTGTTCCAGTCGGGCGCCTACGGCTACACCGCCAGTCCACGGGACTTCCTGAGCCACCGTCAACCGGTGGAAAAACTCGTCTGACGGTACCGCGCGGCGCCTGCGCCTAATCTTCGCGGGCCCAGGCGATAACACGGGCCGCGACGTCGTCGCGCCACGCTTCGCACGAAAACGTGTGATTCGCCGCCTCCATATGCTGGGTGTCGAACCTACTGCGGGCAAACACTGCCTGCCACTGTTCCGAGGCGCTCGCGTGATCGCGAAACTCCTGTGCCGTCATGTCGTCGCCACTCAGGATCAAGAGACTCTGACCCTCAAACGCTCGCGCGCCGGCAAGCATCCGCTCCTGATACGGCGTTGACCCGTCCGCGTCTTGTTGCCCACGGAACAGAGCGCCCACCGTCTCTCGCAGCGAGGCCCAGGATTCGCGCCAGTTGAAGTCGCCGCGCAGAATCTTGCGAATGGGCTCGCCACTTAACAGTCGATCCACGTAGTAGTGCCGAACGCGCGCCTCTGCGTGCGATGAAGCCGACCGCACCCACGGATTGAATAGCGCCAAACGCACGACGCGCGGGTCGCGGTGGGCGTACATCCACGCGGCAGACGCCGCATCACACAATCCAAGGAGCATGACCTGTTCCACGCCGTCGGCTTCGCGTATCAGCGCATCGACGGCGGATTTAATATCGGCCCCGACATCTTCGAAATCCCGGAATGCGCCATCGCTGTCGCCCATGCCGCGGTAGTCGAACCGCACGCACGGCACGCCGGCCGACGCGAGCGCACGCGCCAGATGCACGAACTGTCGATGGCTGCCGGCGCGGTACTGCGGCCCGCCCACAATAATGATCGCCCCCAATTTACTCGCCGCTCGCTCGCCGTGCAGGAATCCAAGAAGCTGATCCCCTTCGCACTCGAATGTGAACGGCCGAATGCTCATGCCGCTCCCAGCAACTCGACAGTCCGCCGGGTGAGTTCCGGCGCCACAGCAATTTCGGCGGTGGACCAGAATGGACTCCCCGGCACCGTCTCAACGTTCAATGCACCGTGCTGATCCGCCATGGCGGCCGATGCGGTGGACACCGCCGCCGGTAAGGCCTCGTCATCCTGCACCACCAGCCAGTCGATCGAACCCACCGGCGCCATCTGCCGGACGTTCAGCGCATCCACGCCGGAAACGAGCGCCGGATTCAGCTCGTATCCGGCCACCTCGACCGGCGATCCGGACGCCAGTTGCTTGCGAAGCTCGGAGACGCTCGGCGCGGACTGCGCGCGGGTCATGGCGGACATGGCCTTGAGCCGGAGAAACTGGCTGAGCATGGTTTTGCCGGACAGCACGGGTTGCCACAGGACCATGCGCGACGGCGCCGGCGCACCGGCGCGCAGCATGCCGTCAGCGAGTAGCGCGCCGCCGCGCACACACAGCCACGCCACATCGCTGTGACCGCGCTTGTGAATCGAATCAAGCGCAACAGTTAGCGTGTCCTGCCAGATGGCGAGGGTCGCGTCGCCGAAATTGCCGTCGCTGTCACCGGTGCCAATGAGGTCTGGCAGATAAACAGACAGGCCAGCCCTGGCGAGCGCCCGAGCCGTCAGCGCGACCTGACGGCGGCATTTGTTCATCTCTTCGGCAAACGCCGGCAGGACAAGAACAGCGCGATGGTTTGCGTCAGTGACTGCAGGGTAGGTCAGGAAAAAAGCCTGACCGTATTGAGTTGAGAGAAAGCCAGGCTCGAATACGCCGCGGCTTTGTTCAGCCACCCGCCACCTTGGCCTGGACGAAGGCCAGAAGCGATCCGACCGTTTCGAACACCTCACCGCTGACTTCGTCATCTTCGACGAAGAAATCAAACCGTTCCTCAAATTCCGTCAGGACGTTGAGCACAGACATGGAGTCAAACTCCGGAATGTCCCCGAGAAGCCGCGTGTCCAGCTCAAGCGGGCGATCGTCCGGCAGCTGCAGGGTCTGGCGGATCACACCGGTGACGTCCTCAAAGAAGCGTAACGGGTCGTCAGCGGCAGCGGTGTCATTGTTCATAGAGTCTCCAGATGGCACGGCCCATAACGGACCGAGCGAGCAAACGCGCGCCCAAGTTTACAACAGGGGGCACGCAAAACCATGACGTACCACCATTAATTGCAAAATCAGCGGCGTGTTATCGCGCCAAGGCCCAGCGGCAGCCGTCGCCGCGCGCCAAGTGCGTTGCCTAGGCTGAAAGGCGCTCTGCCTTGGCCTGACCGGCCTGCGCCTCGAAAAAACAACGCCAAAGCTTAACGCCGAATCGCCAGCCCGACTCCCACTCCAGCCCGACGCGCGGCAATTCAAAGCGAGGCGAACCCGCGTCTGTGTAGCCCCACATTGTTGTGAGCGCCGCCTCAAAGCCCACGTCCCGCGCCATGCGCACGTGGTCGATGGCGTAGTCGGCATCAGCGCGACCGTTGGGATAGGCAAACAGCCGCACATCGGCCCCACTGCGCGCTGCGAGATCCGCCCGACCGTCGGCCAGCTCGGCCCTCGCTGAGGCGTCGTCCAGTCGCGTGAGAATAGGATGGGTGACCGTGTGTGCGCCGATGTGCATCCCGGCCGCGCCAAGCGTATGGAGTTCCTCATCGGTCATCATGACTCGCTCGCGCGGACCGTCGCTCCCATCAAACAGGCGCTGAGTGATCGCCTCCCGCTCCGCCTGCGGACGGTGCTTGAGAGCCGCAATGACGTCGTTGACGAGGTTTGTGCGCGTGCTGAGCGCACCGACCTGTTGCGTGCCAAGGCCAAGTTCGGTCAGGTCCCATTCCCCCTCCCGTCGATGCCGCACAGCGTGGATCAACTTGTCGTTGAACATCATGCCGTCGTTCAGAAAACCTGTGGTGACGAAAAAGGTGGCATGGCACCCCGCCTCTTTGAGCAACGGCAGGGCCACATCGTGATTGTCGCGATAGCCATCATCGAACGTGATGCACACCGCGCGCGACGGCAGCGTACCGTTCGCCAGGCCGTCGATAGCCTGCGCCAAAGGGATAACATTGAAATACGTCGACATCACCGCGAGCTGAGACCGGAAGCGCTCGGCGTGACACATATCCGGAATGAGCGGATCCGGCTCAGGCCGTACGCGGTGGTAGGTCAATGTGACGAATTTTCGGGCCACTACCGTGTCCTAACGCCGCTGAGCCTGCGCCTGCATGCGAGCGTTGGTCGCAAATCGGTCGCCCGGTCGCGCGCGGGGTTTCTTCCGCGATCTGCCGAGCAACGGCACCGCCGGCTTGTCCGGCTTGTCCGGCTGGGGGTTACCACGTTTTTGGGGCGGCCACTCACCCTTTGCCATTTGACGCAACCGCATGCGCGACAGCTGGCCGGTGATCACGATGATCGCAATAAAATGGTAGTACAGATCGAAGTACGCCAGCCCAAG
>JBCCMA010000120.1:0-10996 GCA_039026595.1 Pseudomonadota bacterium | reverse complement strand
TTTTGGCTTCCAGTTGCGCCAGCTCACGAAACATCGAGTCATATTCGGTGTCCGGGATCACCGGATCATCAAGTACGTAATAATGTCGATTGTGCTCGTTCAATTGAGCACGCAGGGCATCGATACGCGCCCTGTCTGATGACTTGGCAGTCATGTCAGGTCACGGACTCGTCCACGCGCCGGGCGTTCAATTCGAAATTGATAATGTCCTCACGCATGTGGCTGGCGCTTTGCCGCGTGACCGCGCAACCTTTTTCGTCAACGAGCAGACCACCGAATGTCGCAGCAAGGCGACGGCCCGTGGCGAGCATATCGGCGAACACAGTCACGGCGTCACCCGCATTGGGTAATCCCATTAACATCGTGACGCCTTTCAGATTGGTCTCACCCAAAGTGGAAAGGTCGAACGTACCTGGCTTGAGCATGTCGGAAACTGAAAATAGAGGCGGCTCGGCGGGGCCAGGATTACTGTCTGTCCGAAACCGGTGAAACAGATCATGATGGGCAAACCGTAGACCCTCGGCCCTTAATGCACTTACCACATCGACGGCGGCCAGTTCCGTCCCGTCGCGCGCAACAATATGCATTCGGATAACTCGGTCAGGCACTGGAAGCTCGGCGTTCGGAGCTTCCGGTTCAGGCAGATCGTTCGGCGCCACAGACTCGGTCAAATCGGTTGAAACCACAACGGGTTCTGGCGCCTCCGCGGTCGCGGACTCAACCATCTGGGGGGCCGCGTCAGATACTGAACCGTCTAGCGACGGCGCCACGCGGTTGGTCGAAGCCGCCACGTCGTCTTTTTCCCCACGCCGTCCCCATAGATAGATCATGAACACGACCACAAGACCAACGGCCGCAAGGATCCAGCGAAGTTCCGGCACGATGATCTCCTGCGGTCAGGACGCCTCGGCCATCTCGATGGCCTCGTCGACGTCAACTTGCACAAGGCGACTCACCCCTGCTTCCTGCATGGTAACGCCAAGCAACTGCTCCGCGAGCGCGATCGTCGACTTGTTGTGTGTGATGAAGATGAACTGAACTTGATCCGACATTTCCCGAAGGATGTTGCAGAATCGATTCACGTTGGCATCGTCGAGCGGCGCATCCACCTCGTCGAGCATGCAGAACGGAGCGGGATTAAGCTCGAAAATTGCGAAGACGAGCGACACGGCGGTGAGCGCTTTCTCCCCGCCCGACAACAGGTGGATGGTGCTATTACGCTTTCCAGGCGGACGCGCCATGACGGTCACGCCGGCATTCAGCAGATCGGTGTCCGAGAGCTCGAGGTAAGCATGGCCGCCCCCGAACAATTTCGGGAAAAGGCGTTGGAAGCCGGAATTGACCTGATCGAATGTCTCCTTGAAACGCGTCCGGGTTTCACGGTCAATCTTGGCAATCGCCTTTTCCAGCGTTTCGAGCGCTTCGGTCAGATCGTTGTACTGTGAATCGAGATACTCCTTGCGTTCCGACGCCTCCCGATGCTCGTCAATCGCCGCCAGGTTGATCGGCCCGAGCCGACCAATTTTCTGCTCCAGATCCCCTAGCGTGGACTCCCATTCGTCCAGTGCAGCGCCTTCCGGAATCTGCGCCCGCACGGTCTCGAGCTCAAGACCCGTCTCGGCAAACCGCTCAAGTAAGGTGTCTTGTCGGACCTTGATCTCTTGAGCCGAAATCCGAACAGCGGCGACAGCCTCGCGCCGGTCGGCGACCTCAGCCTCCGCTGCGTTGCGCTTCTGCACTTCATTGCGCAGGCGCTCGTCAATGTTCTCAAGTGACTTGCGCGCTTCGGCCAGCGACGACTCGACGGTCAGTCGACTTTCCAGATGCGCAGTCAGCGCAACCTGATTTTCTTCCAATGGCTTATCAGCTTCTTGCAGACTCACCGTCAACTCCGAGCGGCGCGATTCCAGGCGCGTAGCCTGTTCTCGTTGTCGCTCGAGCGCCTCGTGCAGCGAGCGGTGGGTGGAGCGCTGCGACTCGAGCCTCACCTCCAACTCGTGCGCCGCACGCCGATCCTGATCAAAACCGCTCTGCGCGGTGCTCAACCGTTCCCGGACATCGTGCTCACGACGCTTAAGCGCCGCGACAGTGTCCGCTACACGCTCAGCATCGCGCACCGCGTCGTCGTACTGTGTCCGCGCGGACGAAAGCGACGATTCGGTCTCTTTCAGTTGCGCTTCAATTTCTTCGGAATCAACGATCAAGGCGTCAACGCGCACTGTCGTATCGTCGAGCTGACGCTGCCGAGCCTCAAGCGCCGACACCACGTCCACATGCCGACGGTGCTGTGCATTCACGTTGTCCTGACGAGTATCTCGCTGCGTCTCAAGCGATCGCAGACGCGCACGCGCGGCCTCGTGCTGCTCGGCAAGCGACTCGACGGTGCGCTGATCGATACCCACTTGCTCTGTGAGTTCGCGTATCTGTGTCTCGCGCACCAGTACGCCGCCGTTCTCCGCGTTTTCGTCACGCTGAACGCGAAGCCAGTCACGTCCGACCCAGACTCCGTCTGCGGTGACAATGGACTCGCCCGCGCCAAGTGTGGTCCGCCGCTCCAACGCCTCAGCCAAGGTATCGGCCACCTGAACCGGCGCTAGCAATGAGCGCGCCACATGTGACCCGCTGACCTTGTCCTGCAGGCTGCCAGCCCAGCTCGCCAGCGGTTGCTCGCTCGCCTCGACCAGGGCCACCCGGGCGTGACCGAGCGACTCGATGGCATCGCTGAGGTTGCCTAATCGATCGATGCAGACCGCTTCGAGATAATCTCCGAGCACGGTTTCGACAGCGCGTTCCCAGCCCGTCTCGACCTTGATCTGATTAGCAAGCCGCGGGTTTTCGACGATGCCCTGTTTAGACAGCCAATCGCGGCTGCCTGCATCTCGATTCAATGCGTCCTGTTGCAGCGCTTCGAGTGAAGCCAAGCGGCCACGCGCCTGCTGCCATGCCGACCGCGCACGGTCGAGGTCGCCGGTCAGCTTTCGCTCATCGGCACGGGCCGACTCGAGATCCGTTACGGTTTTTTCAAGCTCGTCACGCGCGCCATCCAGAGCCGCGCCCTCCCGTTGAACGTCACCCTCGAGCGTTGAAATCTCGCTCATCAAATCCTGGACAGACAAAGCGCGACGCTCAACAGCCACGCGTTCCTGCCGTGCGACCAGCGAGCCGAGCTGGGACTCAAAATGCTCGATACGTGTTTTTTCCACGCTGGCCTTCTTTGCGAGATCGTTCTCGCTGGCTTGCGCCTCTTGCCACTCTGCCCGCCACGCCGCCATCTCGGTTTCGGCCTCACGATGGGCCGCCGCAGACGCCTCGGCCTTGTCTTTCAACTCGGCGAACCGCGGCGTCAATTCTTCCAAAGAGCGATCAAGTTCGACGATTCTGGCGGCATCGTCATCCGCCCGTGCGCTAATGTCCTGCAGCGCTTCATTGCACTCATCAAGGTCACTCTGCTGGCGGGCCTTCAGCTCGCGCGTGTGCTGGATGAACTGCTCGATCCGGGCAATTTCCGCGCCCAGCTTGTAGTAGCTCTCCTGAACCTCGTTGAACGTCTCGTTCTGTTCGGCATGTTCCGCGCGCGATTTTTCAATTTGCGACTCCAACGCGCGCTGCTCCGCGATCGCGGCTTCCAGCTCGTTCTCTTTCTCGGCGGTGAGCCGGGCCTCCACAGCTTCTCTGTCCTGCATATCGGCCAGCCGCAGAACAATCAACTCGGCTGACAGGCGACGCTGCTCGTCTTTAAACGTCTTGTACTTCTCAGCGACACGCGCCTGCCGCTGAAGATGACGGAGCTGCTTGGCGACCTCATCGCGAAGATCGTTCAGACGCTCCAGATTTTCCCGGGTGTGCCGGATGCGGTTACTGGTCTCGCGTCGGCGGTCCTTGTATTTGGAAATGCCCGCCGCTTCTTCTATATAGACGCGCAGCTCTTCTGGTTTGGCATCCACAACCCGGGAGATCATGCCCTGTTCAATAATCGAATAGGACCGCGGTCCAAGTCCCGTGCCGAGGAACACGCGGGTGATGTCCTTACGACGGCAACGCGTATTGTTCAAAAAGTAGGTGGAGGTGCCGTCGCGCGACATGGTGCGTTTGATCGACACCTCTGAAAAGCCGGCATATTCACCCCCAATTGTGCCGTCCGAGTTGTCGAAAATCAGCTCGATCGTCGCCGCGCCAACAGGCTTGCGTGCACTCGAACCGTTGAAGATGACATCGGTCAGTTCGTCTCCGCGAAGATTCTTGGCTGAGCTTTCGCCCATAACCCAACGAACCGCGTCGATAATGTTGGATTTGCCGCAACCGTTCGGCCCAACCACGCCGGACAGATTTCGGGGAAGTTGAACCGTCGTGGGGTCGACAAATGTCTTGAACCCGGCGAGTTTGATCTTGCTCAGGCGCATGATTAGGCCGAGCGGGCGAGCACTGAAATCATTCGCGGAGTGTAATGTACCGGGTCACACTTGTGGGATTTAATCCCGTCGATTTCGCATGTGCAAAGTGCTCACTTTTCGACCATATTTGCAATTTTTACCCAATAAAATAGGACGTTAAGGCCAACACCGAGGATCTGAGTAAACGGCGGTATACATTTTTCGCGCGTTGGCTATAATCTGCCGCCTTCAAAAAAGCCGCGACCCTTCAGGAGCCGCTCATGCCAACACGGAAAAAAGCCGGCGCGACCAGCAAAAAGGCGACTGCCACGAGCAAGAAAAAAGTGGCAAAAAAGGCAGCGGCTACCCGCAAAAAAGGGGGGGCAACCAGCAAAAAGAAGGTTGTTGCCAAGAAAAAAGTAGCGAAAAAGAAGACAACCGCAACCAAGAAAGCGGTTGCCAAGAAAACGCCGGCGAAGAAAAAAGTTGTCCGGAAGACTGCCGCCAAAAAGAGTGCCCTTGAGGGCCCGACGATTCAGCCCTATCAGGCGAAGCGCGGTGAGGACTACATGAATGAGCCCCAGCGCGAGCACTTCAAGAAAATCCTGCTCAATTGGAAGATGGAACTGATGCAGGAAGTGGATCGCACGGTTCACCATATGAAGGACGAGGCTGCAAACTTCCCGGATCCCAACGACCGGGCCACTCAGGAATCGGAATTCAGCCTCGAATTGCGTACACGCGACCGCGAGCGGAAGCTCATCAAGAAAATTGATGAGTCAATCAGCACAGTGGACAGCGGTGACTATGGATACTGCGAGACCTGCGGCATCGAGATTGGTGTACGTCGCCTCGAAGCCCGCCCCACCGCGACCCAGTGCATTGACTGCAAGACCCTCGACGAAATCCGTGAAAAACAGATGGGCGGCGCCTGAGTCATCACCCTTGCCTGTAGCCGCGTAGACAATGGGCGGCTATGTAGGGCGGTTCGCACCGTCCCCAACAGGTCCACTGCATGCCGGGTCGCTCGTGACGGCCGTCGTAAGCTACCTGCAGGCACGCATGTCTGGCGGGCAGTGGCTCTTGCGAATCGAGGACATCGACCCACCTCGCGAACAGCCCGGCGCAGCAACACACATTATCGCGACACTGGAATCATACGGCTTTCGCTGGGACGGTCCCATCCGCTTTCAATCCGAGCGCCTTGAACACTATCGCCGTCAGCTCGATAGCATCAAGCAGCACACCTTCTGGTGTCAGTGCAGCCGCCGCGATATTCAAGACGCAAGACGCACGGCAGTGCTCTCTCACAACGGTTATCCGGGAACGTGCCGTGACGCAGAAGCCACCGACGGCGCGCTGCGCTTCAGACTAGATCGGCCGCAGGACTTTGACGATCTGTTCGTCGGCTCTGTGCGGGCCGCACGACACTCGGACGACTTTGTTCTGTGGCGGCGTGATGACCTGCCCTCTTATCAGTGGGCGGTATCGGTGGATGATGCCGAACAGGGCGTGACCGAGGTCATACGCGGCGAGGACCTGTTGTCCACGACACCACGGCATATCGCGACACTCGCAGCGCTGGGCGCCCCGCCACCACTCTACGGACATGTTCCCATTGTCACCAATGAACAAGGTCAAAAACTCAGCAAGCAAAACGGGGCCCGCGCGCTTCAACCTGGGAAGGAGAAAGAGACTTTGCTGCACGCATTGACAGCAATCGGGATTGCGCGCGAGACACTTCTTACAGCGGACTCCATAAACGAATTATGGAAGATCGCAACGGCTAACTGGCGGCCGGAAATGCTGCAGCCACTGCACACCATTGCTGCGTTCTGATGTGCATTCGAAGCTGATTGCAAAGCAGCAACAGCGGCGGTTACACTCTGTTGCAGGCGTTTTGCAACGCCACATCCACGGCGAAAAAAGGTGCAGCATGAGCGGGCCACGGACTATCAAGAAATACCCCAATCGTCGGCTGTACGACACAGAAGAATCGCGCTACATCACACTCACTGACATTCGACGCTTGGTTATGGACAAGGTCGAGTTTGTCGTCATTGACAAGAAATCCCAGAAAGACATCACACACGGGATTTTGCTGCAGGTGATCAGCGAGCAGGAACAGGCCGGCGAACCTATTTTCAGCACGGAATTTCTGTCCCAGATCATCCGCTCCTACGGCGGAAACATGCATCACTTCATCGGCAACTACATGGAACAAAGCCTGAAGTTGTTCATGAACCAGCAGCAGCAGTTCCGCGATCGAGTCAAGACGGTGGTGGGTGTAGACCCGGTAGGCATGGTTGCGAATGTCGCCATGAAGAACTTCTCGCGTTGGAAATCAGCGCAGGAAGAGATTTTCCGCACACTGAGCGGAGTAGCCGGCACGGCTGCCGCACGCACTACTGAAGAGCGCGAGGACGACGAGCCAACGCATCGCAGTTAGTTTCCATCGCTCGATCATAAAAAAAGCCGCCCACTGGGCGGCTTTCTTGTTTACGACACGTCGTCGGCGAATCAGTCTTCGCTGATATCTCGCATGCTCAGGCGAATGCGGCCCTGCCGGTCCACTTCCAGCACCTTCACCTTGATGACGTCGCCTTCCGACAGCTTGTCGCTGACTTTCTCAACGCGTTCCTCGGAGATCTGCGAAATGTGCACGAGACCGTCCTTGCCAGGGAGAATGGTGACAAACGCGCCGAAGTCCATCAGACGCGCAACGCGGCCTTCGTAGATTCGACCGACTTCCACTTCGGCTGTAATCAGCTCGACGCGACGCAGTGCCTCACGACCCGAGGCGCCCTCGACGGACGCAATACGCACGGTGCCGTCGTTGTCGATATCGATGGTCGCGCCGGTCTCTTCGGTGATCGAGCGAATCACTGCACCGCCCTTCCCGATCACATCGCGGATCTTCTCAGGATCGATCTTGATGGTGATGATCGTCGGTGCCCAGTCCGACATCTCCTCGCGAGGGGTCTGAATGACCTTGTTCATTTCGCCAAGGATATGCAGACGCGCGTCCTTGGCTTGCGCCAATGCCTTGCTCATGATCTCGCGGGTAATGCCCTGAATCTTGATGTCCATCTGCAGTGCAGTGATGCCGTCTTCGGTACCGGCGACCTTGAAGTCCATGTCACCGAGGTGATCTTCGTCACCCAGAATATCCGTCAGGACCTGGAACCGATCACCTTCCTTGACCAGACCCATCGCCACCCCGGCGACCGGCGCCTCAATCGGCACACCGGCATCCATCAAGGCCAGAGAGGTACCGCAGACGGACGCCATTGAACTCGAACCATTCGATTCAGTGATTTCCGATACCACGCGAATCACGTACGGGAACGACTCCATGTCTGGCATCACGGCTTGAATGCCGCGCTTGGCCAGCTTGCCGTGCCCGATTTCACGACGCTTGGGACCAGACATGAAGCCGGTCTCACCCACGCAGTATGGCGGAAAGTTGTAGTGCAGCATGAACGGCTCGCGGTACTCGCCTTCCAGCGCATCGATGATCTGCGCATCACGCGCGGTTCCGAGCGTGGTGACGACGATGGCCTGCGTTTCACCGCGCGTGAACAGCGCCGAGCCGTGGGTCCGCGGCAGCACCCCGACTTGTACATCGATCGGGCGCACGGTGGACGTGTCGCGACCGTCGATGCGGGGCGCGCCGTCGAGTACGCGTTGGCGCACGAAATGGCTCTCGGCCTTTCCGAACGCCGACTTGACCGCATCGGACTCAAACCTGGGCTCATCGCCGCCGGCCAAAGCCTCCATTACGCTGTCGCGCAGTGCGCCGACCTTCTCATAGCGTGCGGTCTTTTCCGTGATCTGATACGCCTCAGCGAGGTTGTCACCGATGTGAGCACTCACGGCTTCGGCAATCGCCGGATCGGCCGTCGGGCCTTCCCAGTTCCACGACGGCGTGCCGACGTCGGCAGCCAGTTCATTAATCGCCGAGATCGCTGCCTGCATCTGGTCATGTCCGAACATGACCGCGCCGAGCATGACGTCTTCCGAGAGACGGTTCGCCTCGGACTCCACCATCAGGACGGCGTCCGCGGTGCCGGCAACCACGAGGTCCAGCTTGGAGTTCTCGAGCTCGGATGCGTTGGGGTTAAGAAGGTACTCGCCGTCCACATAACCAACACGGGCAGCGCCAATGGGGCCGGCAAACGGCATGCCGGAGATGGCGAGCGACGCCGATGCGCCGATCAGCGCCGGAATGTCCGGGTTGACCTGCGGGTCCATGGAAATAACGGTGGCAATGACCTGAACTTCATTGGTGAAGCCTTTCGGAAACAGCGGCCGGATGGGCCGGTCGATCAGCCGACTGACCAACGTTTCCTTTTCGCTGGGGCGGCCTTCGCGCTTAAAAAAACCGCCGGGGATTTTGCCGGCGGCGTAGGTTTTTTCCTGATAGTTGACAGTCAGAGGAAAGAACGGGCGACCGGGGTCGGCCTCCCGTTTTCCAACGGCCGTGACGAGCAGTCGTGTGTCGCCCATGGAGACCATGACAGCGCCACTGGCCTGCCGTGCCACACCGCCTGTTTCAAGTGAGACCGTGTGGTTGCCGTATTCAAACGACTTCTGAATTTTATTGAACATTTTTTTCCCTGGATTTGATGAGTCGCGTTGTCACGGCGAGCGTTTAGCGACGCAGGCCGAGCTTCTTGATCAAATCCTGATAGCGCTTGAGATCCTTGCGCTTAAGGTAGTCCAACAGCTTGCGACGCTGGTTGACCATTTTGAGAAGGCCGCGCCTCGAGTGGTGGTCCTTCTTGTGCTTGGCAAAGTGCTCGGTGAGGCCGCTGATGCGTGCGGTCAACAGGGCGACCTGAACTTCGGTAGATCCGGTGTCGGCGTTGCCGCGAGCATGGTCCTGGACGATCTGTGTCTTGTCCGTGGTGGTCAATGGCATGAATTTACTCTCTGAGTGTTCCAGTGGTGCGCCGCCCGTAAAAGACGGCACTGATGTGTGCAGGAACATCTGGTCAGGCCACTGGGCGTGCCGCCCAATGGGTTGATCAGAGGTCCCTGCCCCAAAATAATCGCGCATTGTACCCGTTCATCATGCGCCGCACCAGCATTGATCGGGCCTAACAAAACAGGCGCTTGGGCGCGATTCGGCCATCCCCGACGGCGCGGCCGATACCGAGAAATCGACCTTGCTGATCGTAGGTTCGGACGTCGCCATTTGCAGGGCAATCCGACGAGTGCACGGCCTGCCCATTTGCGTAGAAATGCGCCGCATTGGCCGGCAATGTGACCGCCGGCCAGTCCAAAAGAGCGGTGTCGACTGGCAATAACAGATTATCGAGAACCTCCGGGCCCGCATCGCCGCGCCTGGCACTCAAATCGTCGAGCGTCCGCATTGGGTGATCGCCAAAAGGCCCGACGCCCGTGCGCCGAAGCTCGCCGACGTGGGCGATCGTCCCAACTGCCGACGCGAGGTCCTCGATCAACGAGCGAATATAAGTGCCTTTTGAACAGCGCACCCGAAAGCTGGCCCGGCGTTGATCAACGCCAAGCAGCTCAAAGCGGTGGATCGTCACCGGACGCGCCGCGCGCTCGACCTTCTGTCCCAGCCGCGCAAGCTCGTACAGTCGCTTTCCGTCTTTCTTTAGCGCCGAGTACATCGGAGGGATCTGCTCAATCGGTCCGGTCAGCGTTGCCATGCCCGCCTCCAGATCCGATGCGGTCGGCATGCGCCCGCCGTTTTCGACTACGACGCCGTCCGCATCAGCGGTGTCGGTTCGCTCGCCGAAGCGCGCCTGCACTTCGTAGGTCTTGTCCGCGTCGAGCAGGAATGCCGACACTTTGGTCCCGTGGCCAAAACACAGCGGTAGCAAGCCGGTCGCCAGAGGATCAAGACTTCCAGTGTGTCCCGCCTTGCGGGCGTCGAAAAGCCACTTGGCTCGCTGGAGCGCCTGATTAGAGGTCAGGCCTTTAGGCTTGTCCAGTAGAAACAGACCGTCGATCGGACGGCCTCGTGTTCGGCGTGCCATCAGTCGTCGCTGTCGTGCGAGTCCTCGGAGTCAGTCCGATCCTTTTGCCTGACCTGCTCGATGAGCGCGGTCAATCGCTCGCCGCGTTCGATAGACTCGTCGTATATAAAACGCAACTGCGGCATGGAGCGCAGTCGCATCTTCTTCGCGGCATCACGGCGCAGGACACCGGCATGGGCGGTGAGCTCCGCCAGAATCACATCACGTGATGACTCATCCATGACCGTTACATACACTTTAGCTACACCCAGATCACGGGAGACCTCGACATGCGTTACGGTCACGTCGCGCAGAATTTCCACCTTGTGTTCCTTGGCCAGTCGCTCGGCCAGCGCCCGATGCAAGGCCTGACCGACGCGCTGGGAGCGGTAGAATTCGCGTGGCAAAGCAACCGAGACCTAAAGTGTTCGCGCCACTTCGATGCGCTGGAAGCACTCGATCTGGTCGCCGGCCTGGACATCGTTGTAGTTCTTGACTCCGATACCGCACTCCGTGCCGGCGCGGACTTCATTGACGTCGTCCTTGAAGCGACGCAGCGACTCAAGCTCGCCTTCGTAGATCACCACATTCTCACGCAGTACGCGGATGGGCAGATTACGCTGCACGTAACCTTCC
>JBCCMA010000119.1:0-11036 GCA_039026595.1 Pseudomonadota bacterium | reverse complement strand
TAGCGGGGCAGGGGCACGGGTCTTTTGCGTTAACCGTGTGTCCGGGGCGCCAGAAACCATGTCCGAAACCCCACTCGGGTTGCTGATCAGCTTGCCGGGCTAGTAAATAGGCTCGAGACGGGTCTCCAGCGGTACATCGTTTTTGATCGCGGGGATGGTGTAGAGAGACACAAACGCCGCAGCGATGCGGGCCGTGGCGCCAAGGCGCTTGATCAGCTTTTTCTCACGCTTTGCGACGTCCAGATCGCGGTTGGCGTCGCGCAGCGCCTTAAGCGCCCGCATCCAGCGCGGATGCTGGATGTTCAGTGTGATCGGGAACACCTGTTTTGAGATCTCGCTGGTCTTGGTGAAAACCGAGTCGGCGTACCAGTCGGGATCGACGCCCAGAGCCTCGTGGAATACGGGTCTCTGGTGGTCGCGCACATACATGGTCGAGTACACGGCTGTCAGGAAAAATTTGATCCACAGGACGTTATGGCCGCGCGTCAGCGCTGGATCGGTTTTCATCAGCAGGGCGAAGGCCTCGCCGTGGCCAAACTCGTCGTTACACCATTCTTTGAACCATTTGAAAATGGGGTGGAAGCGGTATTCGGGGTGCTTCTCTAGGTGCCGGAAAATAGTGATGTAGCGCGCGTAGCCAATCTTCTCCGACAGGTACGTCGCGTAGAAAATGAACTTGGGGCGGAAGAAGGTGTACTTCTTCTTGCGGGTCAGAAAGCCCAGATTGACCTGAATGCCCGCCTCACGCAGCGCATCGTTGATGAAGCCGGCGTGGCGGGCCTCATCGCGAGCCATGAGCTGGAACAGCGTGGTGATGTCCTTGTTCTTGCCTCGGCGCTTCATCTCCTTGTACAGCACGCACCCGGAAAACTCCGAAGTGCACGAGGACACGAGGAAGTCGGTGAACTCCGCCCGCAGATTGGGCTCCATGCCGTCCCAGTCGATGCGGTCCCAGTCCTCGTTCTTGCGGAAATGCCCCTTGTTGGGGTCGGACTTCATGCGCGCGATGAGCTGGTCCCACTCCTCGCGTACGGGCGAGACGTCGATCGCGTCCAGCGCATCAAAGTCTGTTGTGTAGAAGCGGGGCGTCAGAAGCGTGTTCTGCATCGCGAGCGCGGTCGCGCCCTCGCTGTCCACAATCGCCTCGTGGTAGTTGGCCGCGTTGAACGCCTCGTCGGCGTCTGTGGCATCTGCTGAGTGGGCCAGGCGGGTCGTCGAGGCGTTGTCGGCCACATCCTGTACCAGGTCTTTTTCCGCGCGGCTCATACGTTGACCTCCTCAGAAAACG
Source organism: Pseudomonadota bacterium (assembly GCA_039026595.1). Lineage (GTDB taxonomy): Bacteria > Pseudomonadota > Gammaproteobacteria > Steroidobacterales > JBCCMA01 > JBCCMA01. Next base: position 9,748 of record JBCCMA010000119.1, on the reverse strand, counting down.
AGAATTCACACAGCTCCATAAATTCGAAATCGCCCGTCAGGCGCGTCCAGAGCTGCTCAAGCCTTGACGCGCGGGTAATCGTAGCGGTGCGCTCCGCGCGAACCACCTCGCCGTAGGGAGCCATGACGGGGGCGCCGTGCACCAGCACCTCATCGCCGGGGTGGACGACTGCGCCGTTCAGGAACTTGACGTGCGCGTGCAGGCTGTCGAAGCAGTGGCTGATCTCCACTTCACACGGCGCGGTTTCAGTCGAGCGAGAAAAAAGTCCCATGCGATGCCCCCGAATAATGGAAGGTGGCAGCCAGCGGCACCGTTTCCGGCGTGGATCCTGCGTGGCCTTGTCATTATCTCTTGACGCAAAAGTGTAAGAGTAAGTTGACATTTGTCAATGACGTTGATGGCACCTTTCGTGCGAGGCCGGATTCCCGGCTGATCGGCATGAATATGCGACCAAACTGGTGCCCTTTGAACTCCGCAAAAGGGGGCGGTTTAATGCGTGGCGAACTGAACCGAGCTCGGAACTCGACGCCTTGAATACGTCCACGATCGCAGAGTATCTGCAGATTTCCCCATCGCTGTCGCCGCGCGCCCGTCTGGGCCGCTACGCGATCGCGCTGTCGCTGACGGCGATCCCGCTGTTTGGCGGCGCACCAACCCGTGAGGCCTTTCTGACCAGTCTGTCGTCGGCCTACATATCGGTGACGGTTTTCGTGGCGCTGACGCTGCTGATCTTTTACAGCCTCGAGCATTTCCTGAAGGTCGATACCGGTGCCCTGCTGCAAAAGTACCGACGATTCCAGATTCCGATTGCGGCGGTGCTCGGCGCCTTGCCCGGCTGCGGCGGGGCGATCATGGTCATGACGCAGTTCAGCATCGGTCGCGCTGGCTTCGGTGCGGTGGTCGCAGTGCTTACCTCGACCATGGGCGATGCGGCATTCCTGCTGATTGCCAAGGAACCGCTGACCGGTCTTGGCATCATGGCGCTCAGCATGGTGGTGGGCACCGTGTCGGGCTACATCGTCGAGCGCATCCACGGGTACGATTTTCTCCGCGTGGCCGACAGCGCCAAATCCGCCACGCCCTTGTCTTATCGATTTGGCAAACTCAATTGGCCGTGGCTGGCCATGCTGGTGCCGGGCATCACGTTCGGTTTGATGGCGGCGTTCCAGATGGACATTGACGCCTTTTTCGGTGTGCCGGGTCTTGAGCTCGGCGTTGGCGTGACAGGCGCACTGCTGTCGCTGTTCCTGTGGTTCATCAACCCGGCATCCATTGCGAGCTATGTGAACCGAACCGACACCGAGTCACTCGACTACATCTGGGACAAGACCACCATCGACACGTGCTTTGTGACGGTCTGGGTGATTGTCGCGTTTTTGATGTTTGAGTTGACCATCGTCTGGGCCGGTTGGGATCTTAAGGCCGCGTTCGCGACAGTGGGCGTGTTCGTGCCGCTGATGGGCATTTTGATCGGACTGCTTCCTGGCTGCGGTCCGCAGGTGTTGACCACCACGCTGTACCTGCAGGGCGTGATTCCGCTCTCGGCGCAAATCGGCAATGCCCTTTCCAACGACGGCGACGCGCTGTTCCCGGCCATGGCGGTGGCCCCGCGGGCATCGATCATCGCGACGCTGTACACCGCCGTTCCGGCGCTGATCGTTGCGTACAGCTTTTACTTCCTGTTCGAGCGTTAACCTCGCCTACGCTCACGGCTGGCCTACCGACTGTTGCGCCACCGCGGCAACAATCGGCCCGTTCGGTGGCAGTGTTCCTGCCACGCCTGCCCAAACCGCTCGTTAAGCTGCGCCTCCTCAAGCGGCAGTCTCACCAGCAGCACCCAGACTTGCGAGCCGAGCAGGACCACGGCAATCCATGCGTTTCCGATCAGCGTGGCGAGGCCGCCGAGCAGCAATAGAAACGCGGTGTACATGGGATGGCGGATGCGGGAATAGGGACCGTGGGTGACCAGCTGATGATCGTCACGAAGGTGCAGTGTCCCGCTGAATTGTCGGCCCAGCGCACGATGGACGAATATGAGCAGAAGCAGGCCGGCCAAAGCGCTTGCGAGGGCGGCCCAGTATGTGATGTCGGGCAAGTCCAATTGTCCCGGCAAGCGTGTCGGCGCGACACACCATATGACTGCCGGAATCAGGCCGAAGACGAGCACGGTCAGACGGAGCGCCAGCGCCACCGATCGTCCGCCTTCGAGTGCAATGCCATCAGACTGATCGCGTGCCATGCCACCGGCCGCGCGATGCGCGATCAGACGAACCGCAAATAGAAGCAGCAGCACGCCCGCGACAGCGAGTCGGCGTTCAGACAGGTCCATAGACACCGCGCACGTTGATACCATCCAAGCTGGGCCTTTCAGTGATGTCCATCATTGGCAGCCGAGCGTATGGCGGCAGCCGTAGAGTTTCTTGACAACAGATCATGTCCGAGAGCTTAGCAAAGCGCCCGGTATGGCCTTTTCCGGCGCTAATCCATCGGGGATAACAACAATGGAACAGATCGTAAAATTTCGACGCAAGGGCTCGACCGTGCAGTGCGTTTTGGCGATGTTTATCGCTGCGACGACCATCGCAACGCCGGCAGAAAAGAGAATCGCGTTGACTTTTGACGACGCGCCTCGCGCCGACAGCGGCGTGTTTACAGGTCAACAGCGGACCGACGCTCTGATTGAAGCGTTGGCGGACGTGGATGCCGGGCCTGCTGCGTTTTTTGTCACGACGCGCGGCCTTGTCAGTGAAAAGGATGGACGCGATCGGATCGCTCGTTACGCCGCGGCCGGTCACCTGATTGCAAACCACAGCCACACGCATCCCTGGGCGCACAAATTGTCAGTGGCCGACTTTCTGGATGACGTCGATCGCGCAACGTCATCGCTCGCCGGCATCGAGAATCGTCGGCCGTGGTTTCGTTTCCCCTATTTGGATGAGGGCCGAACGCCCGAACGCATCGCGGGCATTAAAAAGGGGCTTGGGGACCGGGGCCTCGTAAACGGCTACGTGACCGTCGACAACTACGACTGGTATGTCGACAGGCGGTTGCAGGCTGCCCTTATCGAGGGTGTCGAGGTGGACTACGACAAGCTCGGCCGTTTCTATGTCCGGATGCTCCTGTACGCCGCGGAGTACTACGACAGTCTTGCCGTTCAGATGCTGGGGCACTCGCCAGTACACGTACTCCTGTTGCATGAAAACGACCTGGCAGCGATGTACGTCGACGATCTGGTTCTGGCGCTTCGGGAGAGTGGGTGGACGATTGTCAGTCCTGACGAGGCTTACGGTGATCCACTGCCGGAGCCTGCTTCGCGATTCACGTCGCAAGGACGTGTCTTTGCGCTGGCGGACGACCGTGGACGGCCGCGATACACCATGTGGACATGGGCGATCGACGAACAAATGATTGACCTGCAACTCACACGTAGCGGCGCATTTAACTAGACGTCGGGGGATTCTGTAAGGCCGGATCCGGCGCGTTATGACCGGATTTGACGGCGAGCGCATCCGCGGATGACCCCGGCTGCGATTGATGTATATTCGAGGGTTCCGGCGCCCGTCGGCCGGCCGAACTAAAAACAAATTCCGGGTATCGCCATGACGACAAATTCCGCTTGCGCAAAAACACTTGCGCGCCTGCCGACCGCGCTTTGCACGTTCGCAATGGGTATCGCATCCGCGCCGCTTGTTCACGCTGACGAGGCGTCCATTCGCGCGCATCTGTCGAGCGGCACGAAAACGGCCTATCTCCAGAAAGGCGACGTGGCCATTGAGCGTGTGAAAGACGGGGTGCGAGCGCCTGATGGCGTCACAGTTTTTCAGAAAGTGATCCGCGGTCGCCCTTTGCATGGTGGGCTGGTCGTGGTGTACGAAAACAGCGCCGGCGAGGTGACGCGCGTTCTCGACGACTCGACTGAGCAGCTCGCACTGCGCGCGGGCAGCCCTGCGATCGACGCGCTTACCGCGGCCAAACGGATCAAGACGAATGCGGCCGTCAGTTCAGCCTCGAAGCTGGTGTGGTTCCGGCAGGGTGATCGCGCGGTGTCGGCTTGGGAAGTCACCACCACGTTGGCTGACTCCGGTAAAGCGGCGAGCCCCACCGGGCTGGAAACAGTCGTGGACGCGAAAACCGGCGCCATATTGTCGCAACGCCAGCTCGACACCAAAACCTACGCGCCCGGTACGCCGGAAGCGGCCGCGGGAGTGTTCCCGCGTATTGTGATTAACGACACGATCGGGCCGGCGGGTTCGCGCGCGTACGCGGCGCCATTCGATGCCATCGTGGCGTCGTCGGTGGGCTGCACCGGTACGTTGATTGCACCCAACGTGGTGTTGTCCGCGCGTCACTGCGGGATCGGGGCGGGGAGCCGCATGATTTTTGGTGACAATTCGTCCGGTGGTGGCGACCTGTCTGTCACCGTGCAGTCGTCGTTGCTGCCCGCGGGCGGCGGTTCCTTGCTCGACGGCGGCGACGTCTCGATTCACATCCTCAGTTCAGATGTTCCCACGACCGTGGCCACGCCGATGCGCCTGGTCGATCTCACGGATGACCTCGAGGGTATGACGGCGGCCACACTGGGCTACGGTTTTAACGGTATCGGCAGTGTGGGCCACGAGCGCACATCCGACGGGTTCCGCTGGGGTGGCGAGAACATCATTGATCGGTACGGCAGCCCGGCAGCGTCGACCGGCTCGAACATCATTTCAACCGACTTCGACGACGGCACCGCAGCGGCCAACACGATTGGCGGCAGCGATCCTACGCCGCTTCAGTTTGAAGCCACGACCGCGCCCGGCGACAGCGGTGGGCCGATTCTTGTGGATGTGGACGGAGAGTGGGTGATTGCGGGCGTACTGTCCGGCGGTACGACCAACTTCAGTGTCTATGGTGATATTTCCTGGTGGACGGGAACGGCCGTATTCCGCGCGCAAATCGAACAGCAGGGCGGTCTGTTTACCGATAGCGAGCCTCCGGTGTGCGGTAACGGGCAGGTGCAGTTTGGCGAGCAGTGCGACGACGGTAATCTGGACAACGGAGACGGTTGCTCCGCCGCGTGTGGCATCGAGGACGGATTTGGCTGCGACAGCGAGCCTGGCATGCCAAGCATGTGCGCGCCGATTCCTGCGGGCTGCAGTGTGAACCTCGTGAACATCCCTGACGGCAATGCGGCTGGCGCTGACGACAGCCTGTTCTTCGAGTCCAGTGCCACGATTTCTGACCTCGATGTCAGCTTCGAGATCACACACACCTATGTGGGTGACCTCATTGTTACTCTGACGCACGACGACACCGGCACATCCGCTGTCATCATGGACCGGCCGGGCTTTACCGGCAGCGGTTTCGGTTGCAGCGGCGATGACATCGTCGCGACGCTGGATGACGAAGCGTCCTCGGCAATCGAAGACCAGTGCGCGACCTCGTCGCCGACCATCGACGGTACGTTCAGCCCGAACAATCCGCTGTCGGTGTTTGACGGCGAGTCGGCCGGCGGCACGTGGACGTTGAACGTGGCGGATGTGTTCAACCAGGATCCGGGCCAGCTGACCGAATGGTGCATCGTGCCGACCGAGGAGAATCCGGATACCGACGGTGATGGTGTCGATGACACCGTTGATAACTGCACGCTGGTCGCCAACCCGGATCAGCGCGATACAGACGGCGATGGCTTCGGCAACCTCTGCGATGCCGACCTCAATAACGATTGCAGCACCAACTCCATCGATCTGGGACTGTTCCGGGCCGCGTTCTTCAGCTCGAATGCAGACGCTGACTTCGACGGGAGCGGCTCGGTGAACGCACTCGACCTGGGTATTTTCCGGTCGCTGTTCTTCGCCCCGCCAGGACCCGGTGTGGACGAATGCGTCCTGCCGTAGTCTGAGCGGTAAGCAACACGCGCCCCCGAGCCTCGCGGCTCGGGGGCGTTTTTAATTGCGCTCGACCGATTCGAAATTGCTCAGTGCGTCAGTCAGTCCGTCGATCACATCGGCGCCGACCGGCACGGTCAGGCTTGAGCCGGCAAGATCATCACCGATCGGTTGCGCGCGACCACCGAGGCAGGTGGCGAGGAAGCCTTCCGCGACACCAAAAAAGGCCAGGCGGTTTTCGGGTCGCGCAAAGCCGTGGCCTTCGTCGGGGAACAACGCGTAGGTCACCGGGATGTTCTTTTCCTGCATGGCATCGACGATCTGGTCGGACTCGGCCTGCGCCACGCGCGGGTCGTTGGCCCCTTGGCCGATCAAGAGCGGCTTGGTGATGTCGCCGGCGCGGTTCAGAGGCGAGGCGGCTTTCAGCGTGGCCAATCCGTCCTCGGTGTTGGGATCGCCCACGCGTTTTTCCAACACGCGTCGAAAGCTCTCCCAATAGGGCGGGATGGAGTTCAGCAGCGTTTCGAGATTGGACGGCCCCACAATGTCGACGCCGCATGCAAACGTTTCAGGTGTGAACGCCAGTCCCGCCAACGTCGCGTAGCCGCCGTATGAACCGCCCATGATTGCCACCGACGCGGGCGTCGTCACGCCTTCTGCCACCGCCCAGTTCACAGCGTCCAGCAGATCGTCGTGCATGCTGAGTCCCCACTGCAAGTCCCCGGCGTTAACGAAGCGTTTGCCAAAACCTGTGGAGCCACGGAAATTGACCTGTAGCACCGCGTAGCCCCGGTTGGCCAGCCACTGCGGTGTGGGCTGGTAGCCGTACCCGTCGCGCGCCCACGGGCCGCCGTGCACGTTGAGGATCATCGGCAGCGGGGCGTCGGGCCGGCCGTTGCCGGTGCTGTCCGTGCCCGGGGGGAGCGTGAGGTAGGAGACTAGCGTCAGGCCGTCGCGTGACGCGATCAACTCAGGGGTCATCGCGGCGAGCTGTTCGTTTTCCAGGTCCGGCCGCACGGAAAAAAGACGTGTGAATTCATTAGAGGGTCGATCCCAGAGATAGTACGTGGGAACTTGATCGGACTCGGTGTTGACCAGTACCCACTTGGACTCGTCCTTGGTGGCCGACGCCCGTGCAACCTCGCCGTCAAATCTTGTCGCGAGCGCGGTGAGAATGTCCTCACCGCGTTTGTCCAACGCGCAGTAGCGCGTCTTGTCGTAGGTCACCGCGTAGACGTACGGCTCGCCCGTATCGGGATCGCGCCACGTGCCGCCGATGTCCGCGCGCTCGTCGGACGCAACCAGCGTCTTGTCACCGGTCGACAGGTCGAGAGCGAAAAGGGCACCGGTGTCCCGGTCGGTGCTTTCGATCAGATACAGCGTCGAGTTGTCCTTGCTGAATCCGGCTAACCCGGTGGTGTACAGGTCGTCAGGTGGGACGGACATAAAGTGCGTCCAGCTGTCTCCCGTGCGGCGGTAAAATTCGGCGCCGCCTTCGGCTGTGGATTTTTGACCAAACCGCATCGTCAGATCGCTATCGAAGGTGAACCCGCTGATCTCATCGTTGTTTTCATAGACGAGCGTCAGCTCGCCGCTGACCGCATCCAACTCGTAGACGTCGTGCCATCTTGGGTCGCGGTTGTTGATCCCGATAATCTGCTTGCCCGGGTGGTCCGGATCGCTTGCCAGAAACAGGACACGGGTATTCTCAAACGGCGTGTAGTCGATTTCCTCGCCCGTCTTCGGATCCACTCCGTACAAAAGAAAATTCTCATCGCCGCCTTTGTCCTGGATATAGGCGAGTCTGTTCATACCTGCGAGCCAGCCGTAGCCGTGGATGCCCCGCCCGGTGTCGGACGTGACCGGTTTGGCTTGGCTGAGGTCTTTTGTAGGCGCCACCCAGATGTTCATCACACCGTCGAGCGGTGCGAGATAGCTGATCATCGAACCGTCGTCGCTGATTTGAACGCTGGAGTAGGTGGGGTTGCCGAAGATCAGTTCGCGGGGGATCAGGTTGGCGGTGACGCGGGCGATCGCTGCACCTGATTTTTTATCTCTAGTCATTTCACAGGTTCTTTAGTGAGTACAAGCGGAGCGTGAATTAGCGATTCAGAAAATGCGCCGCGGCCGCTCCCAGTCAAACGGGAAGGTGGCCGTCACGATATCCTTCACCGGCTTACCACCGGACATCTTGGGTGCGTAGCGCCAGCGCTCGACAGTGCGACGGACCTCGGTCTGGACGCTCTTGTAAACATCGGAGGCCGTAATGGTGAAGTCCCTGACGAAGCCTTCTTCGTCGATCACAAATTCCACACTGACCGTGCCTTTGACACGCGAATTGGCAAGACTGCTGGGGCGCGCGAACAGTACCTGCTGCAGCGGATGGGGATCGGCGTCTCCGCCGTTCATCTCGCCCCGGATTCGATCGATCTCAAGCACGTACGGCGTGGCGTCGTCATGCTTTTCGCGACGCTCGTAATAGCGGGCCAGAATGCCCAGCGCTGAAATATGCTCTTCCCGGTGGGTGTCACTGGTGCGCAGGCCTTCGATCGCATGCTCGGCGTAGCGTCGCATGTCCTTCATATGTTTGCGGCGACCGCCGGCGGCCTCATCGGCGTGAACCGAGGCAATGCGTAATGCGACCATGCCGGCTTCGGGGTGGGTTGGGCCCATGAGCGCCGTGTAGGCGTCGAACGACTTGTGCATGTACACCATGGCGCGGTCGCTGTTGCCCATCAACAATTGCTCGCCCGCGTCGAACAGTGTTTTTGCGTGCAACATCGCGTCGCCACTTTTCTCAGCGATTTTCACGGCGCGCGAGTAAACACGTCGACGTTTGGATGAGTTGTTCTCAAAACGATTGTTGAACAGCCCCACATTGGCGTGACCAAGCGCCATCAGCGCGGGAATCAGTTCCGTCGCGTCCTTCCCGTACTGCGTCTCAATGGCCTTGACGGTGGCGGTCAGCAGTTCACGCGCCTCTTCCTGAGAGGCGGAATCGTCGGCAAGGATGCGCCCCGCGCGAATCTCGGTCCGGGCATGCGCCATGCGGTCCGTAGCGTGTGCCTTTTGCGAGATAGTCAGAGCGTAGTTTGCCAGCGCTCTTTTCGCGCCGTAGTTCAGGCGCTCACCCATTTCAAGTGCGACGTCGATCAGTTCCTGACTCTGTTTGCCGTAATCGGCTTCATAGCTGTTCAGAACGTGGTTGATCATTTTATTGGCGAATTCGTCCTCGCCCATTTCCAGCGCGAGAAAGGTCGCATCGATCACCGGCGTGACTTGCTCGGTCAGGGGTTTTTCCAGCGCGTCTTCATAGGCTGTCTGCAAGAGCGCCATGGCTTGCTCGTTGTTTCCCGCCTTCAGCGCCTCAAAGGCACCGGTAATGATGTCTTCGACCGGATCTGGTTCTGCGACAGCAATAGGGGCGAGAACGATGCAGGCTACGAGAGCCAGGTGTCGGATGGGGGCCATGTGAATCTCCCTTTATTTTTGTGGTGCACGGCAGCTGAGTTGGAGTGGCATCCGCATTCATGCCGTGGCGGCGGGATACAGCCTAGCGCGCATTCGGGGTGATTGGCGAACGTCGACGCGGCAAGACGGGGGGTAGCCGCAGGTCGACTACGGACGATCCAGTTCGACCCCGTTTCAACGGATGGCTCTGAACCGGTGGAAAGTGGCTGTTTCTCATTCGCGATGATGGTCATCGAACCCCGAATGTAAGGGCGCCGAACGTAACGCTTTCCGTCTGATCTGGGTTCTACCCCGTTTTCACGGACGGTTCTGAACAGGCGGAAAACGCCTGATCCTGATTTGCGACTCTACGCCGCATACGCGGGTTATGGAATCGCTCGATATAGTTGAACAGATCGGCTTTCGCTTCG
>JBCCMA010000118.1:0-11119 GCA_039026595.1 Pseudomonadota bacterium | reverse complement strand
CGTCGGGCGGAGGCCGTCCTGCAGGCCTACAGTCAACAGATTGCTGCATTGCGATTGCAGGTGCGTGGGGTCAGCCCTGAAACGCTGGCGCCCTTGGCCATCAACCGGATTGATGTCTCGACGCGCGAGGGTCGCTCAGTCCTCATTCTGGGCATGATCACGTATTTCGTGTTGTTTGCGTCGTTGCTTGGCGGTCTCTACATGGCCATCGACGCGACCGCCGGTGAGCGGGACCGTAATTCGCTGGAGTCGCTGTTGGCCTTGCCGGCGGGTAGGCGCGACCTGATGTGGGGCAAGATTGCCGCCACGATGTTTTTCATGCTGCTGTCGGTCGCGGTGTGTGTCACCGCGTTCTACATCGGGCTCAAATGGGTTCCGCTGGAGCGGCTGGATATGAGCGCTAATTTCACGCCGGCAGTGGCGTTTGGCGTGTTTCTCGTATTGATGCCCTATGTGGTGTTCGGCGCCGGGCTGCTGATGATCGTTGGGACGTTTACCAAGACCCAGAAAGAAGCGCAGACGTATTTGGGGGTGATGCTGGCAGTGCCGACGATGCCCATTTTGTTTGCCGCCATCGTCGGACTTCGCCCCAGCAGTGCACTGATGATGGTGCCGAGTCTGAGTCAGCACTTGCTCATCACGGACCTGCTCAAGGCGGAGCCGCTGAATCTGGCGTGGGTGGTGATTTCGGTGGTTTCGACGGTCGGAATCGGGCTGGCGATGTGCCATGTCGCGACCCGTCGCTATGAGCGGGAGTCCATTTTGCTCTAACTTAGGGCTCGATGAGCTGCAGGAGTGCCTTCAGCTTTTCGTCGCGCGCCGCCGCGCTGTCCGCGTTGACCGTCGCATGCCCAAGCTTGCGGCCTGGTCGCGGGCTCTTTCCGTAATCGTGCAAGTGGGTGCCGTTAAGCGCGAGGACGTCGGGCGCGCTCGGCATCTGGCCAAGAAAATTGACCATCGCCGAGTAGCCCCGCGGCGTTGTGGCGCCCAGCGGCAGACCGGCGACCGCTCGGATGTGGTTTTCGAACTGGCTCGTGACCGCGCCCTCGATGGTCCAGTGTCCGGAGTTATGCACTCTGGGCGCCATCTCATTGGCCAGCAGGCGCCCGTTCTCAATAAAAAATTCGACGGTTAAAATACCGGTATAATCAACGGCTTCTAAGATTTTATTTATGTATATTAAGGCCTCTTTCTCGAGGGCTTCATCATTGTGAGGCGCGGTGCTCCAGCGCAGGATTCCACCTTCATGCACATTGAAGGACAGCGGATAGTGGCGGACTTCGCCGCCGCGAGACCGAACGGCAATGGCTGAGACTTCGCCCTCGAGCTCGATCAGGCTTTCCGCGATCAGCGGCACACCAGACAGCGCATCAAACGCGTCTTCGAGCTCTTCTTCGTTGCGGACAACCCGCTGCCCGCGCCCGTCGTAGCCCAGTCGGCGTGTCTTCAGAACAAGCGGGATGCCCACATGGGACACGGCGTCGTCCAGATCTTCCCGGGTGTCCACCGCCCGATAACGCGGTGTGGGTATGCCAAGGTCGGTAAAGCAGGTTTTTTCATTAAGCCGATCCTGAGCGATCGACAACGCACGCGGCGGCGGTAAAAACGGTCGTTGGGCGGCCAGTCGGTCGATATGCTCGGCGCCCACGTTTTCGACATCAAACGTCACCACGTCCACGACCGACGCCAACTCGTCCAGTCGATCACCGTCGTCCAGCGCGCCGATGAGAATGTCGCCGACCTGGCCGCCGGGGCTGTCGGCATGGGTATCCACAAAGCGGACTTTGAGACCCAGCGGATACGCCGCAAGCGCCATCATCCGGCCGAGCTGACCAGCGCCAATGATGCCAATCCGCGTCACGCCGGGTCCTCCGGGGTCGGGTTGTCGAGTACGCGCCTGGTTTGCGCCGCCCGGTAGGCGTCGAGGGCAGCGAGCACGGCGGCGTCCTGATTGGCCAGGATCGATGCGGCCAGAAGCCCGGCGTTCACGGCGCCCGCGTCGCCGATCGCCAACGTGCCGACGGGCACGCCGCGCGGCATCTGGCAAATGGACAGCAGCGAGTCGACGCCGGCCAGCGCGCGGCTTTTCACCGGCACGCCCAAAACCGGCAGGCTGGTCTTGGCGGCCGCCATGCCCGGTAAATGTGCCGCACCGCCCGCGCCGGCGACGATGACCTGGTAGCCCTGGTCGCGTGCGCTGGCGCAGAAATCAAACAGCAAATCCGGTGTGCGGTGGGCGGAAACCACTTTGGCGTCATACCCGATGCCCAGTTGGTCGAGAATGTCGGCGCAGTGGCGCATGGTCGGCCAGTCGGATTGCGAGCCCATGATGATGGCAACGGGAGCGGTCATGTCAGTGTCCTGAGGTCAGGTCTCGTCATTCGCTGATGAGTCGAGGTGGGTGGCAATAAATCGAAACAGGGCCCGCCTGGCGCCAACCGGCTTGCCGGTCGCCGCTTCGCGCCGCGCGGCCCGCACTTTCTGGCCGAGCGGTTGGCGGTCGATGTCCGGCAGCTCGAAGCACAGGTCGGTGATGGCGTCCCGGTCTTGCTCATCCAGCAGCCGGTCGCGCCAGTGCTCGGCGCGATGAAAGCGCCGCGCCGCCTGTCGGTCCTGTTGCTCAAGCGCGGCGAGCGCGCGCCGGATGGGCTGCGGATCGACGCTGCGCATCACGCGCCCGATAAACTGCTTCTGGCGGTGCAGTGCTCCGCGTTTGCTCATGCCACGCGCAGCGTCCACGGCATCGCGAAGGTTCTCGGGCAGCGGCATGTCGGCGTATTGCTTGGGCGGTAGGTCGATCAGCGCTTCGCCCATTTTCTGCAACTCGAGCATGTCTTTTTTGCGACGTGTCTTGCTTACCGGCGCGTCATCGAGCATTTCGGTCTGATCGGATTGGTGCGGGGCCCGGGCCATCGTTATGTGTCCGGTGGGTAGGTCACGGGTGCCTGTCGCGTGCTGCCCGTGCAGCGCGTGGCCTGACCGTCCGATGTGACCCGAAAATCGAACTCTTCTCCGGCGGCGTGGACTACCACCCAGTAGCCGCTCACAACACGCTGAAGATAACCCTGATTGGGCTGCGGGCAACCGAGCGACGTATCGCCCCACGTCACAGATTCCGCGCGTTCGATCGACACCGCGCTCGGTTCGATACCGCGGGCCGACGCGGCGCGTGTGGTCAGTTCCTCCAATATGGAGGCCGGAACGGCGCGGGTATCAACCGAAGAGGTCACGGGCGATTTGTCCTGACGTAGCGGAGGGGGTTCGCTCGGGCGCGCGTCATGGCCGTCGCAGCCACTGAGGCAGAGTGCTGCGATGCCGGTCAGAAGGGCTCTGGGTGCGGCCCGCACGGCGTGTTTCATTCGCCGAGTATAACCCGGTGACGCGTTCGGCTGGTGCTGTAGAATGCGGCGCCCATGACCAACGCACTCCTTGCCGTCCATGATGACGCACTGGCCGAGCTCTTGTCGCCGGTTGAGCACGCCCTGTCCACCGCACAAAAACTCGGTGCCACCCAGGCCGAGGCCGGCGTCAGTCTGGATACGGGATTGTCGACCTCGGTCCGCTTTGGTGAGGTCGAGACGCTCGAGCACCACCGGGACCGGGGTCTGGTCGTGACGGTGTACCGGGGTCAACGGAAAGGCTCGGCCAGCAGCGCCGATACGTCTGCGGACGCGGTTCAGGCGGCGGTGGAGAAAGCGTGTTCGATCGCTCGCTTCACGGCCGAAGATCCGTGTGCCGGCCTTGCGCCCGCTGAGCGTATGGCCACGTCTCTGCCCGACCTGAATCTGCATCACCGCTGGGACATCTCCACGGACACCATGATCGACCTTGCGTCGCGCTGCGAAGAGGCCGCGCGCCGCGTGGATGCGCGCATCGACAACAGTGAAGGCGCGAGCGTGAACACGCACGAGCGACGCCGGGTCTATGGCAACACGCATGGCCTGCTCGCGGGCTACACCTCGAGTTACCACAGCATGAGTTGTTCGGTGATCGCCCGCGATGGCGATGGCATGCAGCGCGACTACTGGTACACAAGTGCGCGTGATCCGGACGATCTGGACACCCCCGAGCAGGTGGGTCGCACCGCCGGCGAACGTACCGTCGCCCGGCTGGGCGCCACCAAGTTGTCCACACGCGAGGCGCCCGTTGTGTTTGTGCCTGCGCTTGCGCGCGGCTTGGTCGGACATCTGTTGGGCGCGCTGCGCGGGGCGGCGCAGTATCGACGCTCCAGTTTTCTGCTCGATGCCGAGGGCGAGCAGGTTCTGCCCGAGTTCATGACACTCAGTGAACACCCGCACATCTTGAAGGGTGTGGGCAGCACCGGCATGGACGCCGAGGGCGTGGCCACCGTCGAGCGCGATCTGGTGCGCGATGGTGTCATTCAGGGGTACATCCTCGGCAGCTATTCGGCGCGCAAACTGGGGCGCGAGACCACTGCCAACGCAGGTGGCGTGCACAATGTTCTGGTTTCCGGTCAGGATGGCATCAATGAACAGAGCCTCGTCGCCGGACTCGACCGGGGCCTGCTGGTGACTGAGTTGCTCGGCCAATCCATTAATCCCACCACGGGCGACTACTCGCGCGGCGCTGCCGGCTTCTGGGTGGAGAACGGCAAACGGGTGCAGCCGGTGCATGAGATCACCATCGCCGGAAACCTGCGCGACATGTATCGCGGCCTGGTGGCAGTGGGTGACGACGCCGATATCCAGTCCAACATTCGCTGCGGCGCCATGCTTCTGGATAGCATGACGATTGCCGGCAACTAGAACGCCGGCGGCTGCACGCTACCCCGCTGGGGGACTGACGGTTCGTGCCACCAGTGTCTGAAAGTCAACGGTGCGGGTAGACCGTGCGCGCGCCTCATCCACATCGTGCAGCACATTTGTGACGACCTCGTAGGTCTGATCCAGACCGTTTGCGCAGGCCAGTGGCACCGCGTCGGGCTGGTCACGGATCGCTTCCAGAACGTCGTACACCGAAATCGCGTGCAGCGCGCGCGCCGGCAACACGTGGTCTTTTTCGGTGATCACGAGCAGGCCCCGGGCCTCGAGTTGCTCGAGCACGGGAGCCAGAGCGCGGCCCGGGACGCCCAGCTCGTTGGCCAGATCGCTGGTCGACGGTGGGGTCGTGCCGTCGGTGAACGCCCGCGCCACAATGAGCATGCCCTGAACCGCGCTGCGCTCTTCAAGGCTGCCGCCGAGGGTCAGTCGCCTATGACCGTAGCGCAGCAGTTCCGGGTGCTGCACGTAAAACGAGACTTTGGCGCCGACCAGAAGAATCAGCCAGTTTGCGTACAGCCAGAGCAGCGCCACAATCACGGCGGCAAAAGTGGTGTAAATCGCGGTGTAGTTGGTGCTGCCGGCGACAAACGACGCGAACAACGCGCCGACCATGACCCACATCAGCCCGGCGCAGACGCCCCCTGTTAACGCGGCACGCGGTCGCACGCGGGTGTTGGGCAGCAGCGCGTAGATGAATGTGAACACGATGCTGACCATGGCCAGTGGGACCAGTTTCCCGGCGAGACTCAGCGTGCTGCCGATAAAAATCATGCCCTCAAGTTTTTCGACCAGTGAGTTCGACGACACGGCGCCGACCGTGGCCGTGGCCATCAACATCAGAATGGGCGCGATGAGAAGCACGCTGAGGTACTCGCTAAATCGGCGCGCAAACGAGCGACTGCGCTCCACCTGCCAGACGTAGTTCAGGCTTTCCTCCACTTTCTGCACCATCGAGATCACGGTGTAGAGCAACAGCAGAAGACTGGGGCCGCCGAGCGCCAACCCCCGGACATTGTCGACAAATTCGGTCACCTTGCCGGTCAGCTCCGACGCCTGGTCGCTTCCTAATGGTTGCAGGAAACTCGAAATCACCGGCTCGGCCATGTGGTGCACGTCGAACGCCTTCAGGACGGAAAACGACAATGCGATCAGCGGCACGACACTCAACAGCGTAGTGTAGACCAGCGACATGGCGCGCATCGTCAGTTGACCCTCCACGGCGTCGCGCACAATGGCATAGGGGTAGCGCGCAAGCCGCCGGAGCAGGCCGATCAAAACGGACTCCTCGGCGCGCGAAGACCACAATGCGCGGTCCACAATGTGCTGCAGCTGATCGAACATGCTTGATAAGAAGGCGAAAAACCGGACGGTGTCACGCCGATCTGCCGAGTGCAAGGACGTGGCCAGCGGCTTTATAGTGCGACCATGAAATGGGACTACCCGCAGCGCATTGTCTGCCTCACCGAAGAGACCACCGAAACCCTGTATCTGCTGGGTGCTGAGGACCGCATTGTCGGAATTTCCGGCTTTACGGTGCGGCCGCCAAGGGCGCGCAAGGAAAAACCCAAGGTCTCGGCGTTTACGAGCGCGCGCATCGACAAGATCAAGGCCCTGTCACCGGATCTGGTTCTCGCGTTCTCGGATTTGCAGGCGGACATCGCCGCGGAGCTGGTGCGTCTGGGTATCGAAGTGCACGTGTTCAATCACCGTAGTGTGGCGGAAATATTCAGGACCATTGCTCTTGTTGCCGCGATGGTCGGTGCGCGTTCTCGCGGCGATGCGTTACTCGCCGAGCTCAATGACCGCGTTGAGCGAGTGCGGGACGCGGGAAATCGATTGGCCCGACGCCCCCGGGTCTACTTTGAGGAGTGGGACGACCCGATGATCTGCGGCATCCAGTGGGTGTCGGAGCTGATCGGTATCGCCGGCGGTGAAGACTGCTTTGCGGACAAGGCGACGTCGTCGCTTGCCACCGGTCGCATCTTTGCCGACAGCGCGCCGGTGATCGACGCGGCCCCGGAGTTGATCATCGGGTCGTGGTGCGGCAAGAAATTTCGCGCTGAACGGGTGGCAGAACGCGACGGCTTCGATGCCATTCCTGCGGTTCGGAATGGCGAGATTCACGAGATCAAGTCGCCGCTGATCCTGCAGCCCGGACCGGCCGCATTGACGGACGGTCTGGACGCCCTGCACGCGCTGATTGCGCGCGTTGCTGCGATGCCGGACTCAGTCGCTTCCCTGCAATAGTGCGTATCGCGCCTCTTCGTAGCGCGCGGCCGTCCGGGTCAGGATGTCTTCGGGCAGCTTGGGTCCTGGCGGCGTCTTGTCCCAGACCAGCGTCTCGAGGTAGTCCCGTACGAACTGCTTGTCGTAGCTCATGGGACTGGTGCCCACCTCGTAGGTGTCGGCTGGCCAGAAGCGGGAGGAATCCGGCGTGAGAATCTCGTCCATCAGCACCAGATCACCGTCGGCGTCGAGTCCGAACTCAAACTTGGTGTCAGCGATAATGATGCCGCGCAGTGCGGCGTATTCAACGGCGTGGCTGTACAGCGCGATCGAGATGTCCCGAACACGTTCGGCCAACTCGGGCCCGACCAGTCCAACGGTCTGCTCGAAGGTGATGTTCTCATCGTGGTCGCCGGCGGCCGCTTTAGTGGCGGGCGTGAACAACGGTTCGCGCAGTCTCTCGGCCTGTCTCAGGCCGTCCCGTAGCGCAATGCCGCACACCGCGCCGTTGGCCAGATAGTCCTTGTATCCGGACCCGATCAGATAGCCTCGGACGACCGCTTCGATCGGCAGGGGCGTCAGCGCCTTTACCACCACGCTGCGCCCGACGATCTGGTCCTTTTCATCCGGATTCGGCAAAACCGACAGCGGGTCGATGCCGGTCAGGTGATTGCGAACGATGTGTTCGGTGCGAGCGAACCAGAAGTTGCTGACTTCCGTCAGAACCTTGCCTTTTCCGGGCACGGGATCGGGCAGCACGACATCGAACGCGGAGAGACGATCGGTGGCGACGATCAGAAGATGCTGGTCATCAACACGGTAGCTGTCGCGGACCTTGCCGCGGTGGACGCACGCAAGCCTGGTGAGGTGAGTCTTCGTGACGGCATTCATGATGCTTAAGCCTGCGTGGCCAACCTTGGTACCATGGGGGCACGTAGGGCCCGCGGTGGACGGCGCGTAGTGTGGCAACGGCGAAGGGGCAGGGTCAACAGGTGATCGAGACGATTCGGCGGGCCCTCGGTGCTCGCAAGATCACCGGCAAGGTGCTGCTCGGCGCGCTCGGTCTGATTGTGAAAGGGCCGGTTGGTGCGCTGATCGGAATTGCCGTCGGTCACCAGGTGGATCGCGGACTCGCTCGAGCCAGCAACGACGACCCGGACCCCGATGTGGACGTGCAGGCCCTGTTTTTCGCGGGCACGTTCGCGGTTATGGGCCATGTGGCCAAATCGGACGGACGGGTATCGGAAAACGACATCGCCTATGCGCGAGACATCATGGCCCGTTTTGCGCTCGACGACGCCCGCCGTCGCGATGCGATCGCACAGTTCCAGCGCGGCAAGGCGCCGGAATTCCCGCTCGACGCCGTGCTGCAACAGATCAGTACCGGCCTTAAAGGCCGCGACCGTCTGGTGCATCAGTTTGTGCAGATTCAGGTCGACGCCATGTTGTCGGATCGTCGAGCACACCCGCGCACGCGCGAACTGTTGTGGCGCATTTGCCAACGCCTTGGCGTGAGTCGGGTAGACCTTGCGCAAATGGAGGCGAACGCACACGCTCGTCTTGGTCAGGCACGCAACAAGGTCAATCTCGAAGACGCCTATAAAGTGCTCGGTGTTGCATCGTCGGTGGACGACAAGACGCTCAAGACCGCCTACCGTCGCCTGATGAACCGACATCACCCCGATAAGCTGATCGCCCGCGGGTTGCCGCAGGAGATGATGAACGAAGCTCGTCAACAAACGCAGGCCATCCAGTCGGCCTACGAGGCCATTAAACAAGCGCGCGGCCTGCGCTGACCCTTTCGGAGGACCCTCACCATGAACTACCACATCGCGCCGTCCATTCTGTCGGCTGATTTCGCTCGCTTGGGCCAGGAGGTCGACGCGGTGCTTGCGGCCGGCGCCGACATTGTTCACTTCGATGTCATGGACAACCACTACGTGCCCAATCTCACGATCGGTCCCATGGTGTGCGAGGCGTTGGTCAAACACGGCATCACAGCACCGATCGACGTACACCTGATGTGTCGTCCAGTGGATCGCCTCATCGAGGATTTTGCTGCTGCGGGCGCGTCCATCATCAGCTTCCATCCGGAAGCGACGCACCATGTGGATCGATCACTGAGCCTCGTGCGCGAACAAGGGTGTCGCGCCGGCCTGGTGTTCAATCCCGCCACGCCACTCACCATGCTCGATCACGTGATGGACAAGGTGGACCTCATTTTGATCATGTCGGTCAACCCGGGCTTCGGCGGGCAGTCGTTTATTCCAACGGCGCTGGACAAGATCCGTGAGGCACGAGCGCGCATCGACGCGAGCGGGCGCGAGATTATTCTCGAGGTCGATGGCGGTGTGAAGATCAACAATATTGCCGAGGTGGCTCGCGCCGGTGCGGACACGTTCGTGGCCGGTAGTGCGATATTCGGAGAGTCGGATTACGCCGCGGTAATCAGTGCGATGCGGCGTGAGCTGGCGGCCGTCAACCCGGCCGCCGCGTAGCGTCGTCCCGGTCAGGTACCGGGACGAGCATTGAAAACAACAATGGTCTTGCCGCTGGCGGTCACGAGCCCTTGCTCTTCGAGCACCTTGAGCACGCGACCGGCCATTTCACGCGAGCAGCCGACCAGTCGGCTGAGTTCCTGACGCGACACCTTGATCTGCATGCCGTCCGGATGGGTCATGGCGTCCGGCTCGCGGCACAGATCCATCAACTGGTGTGCGATCCGTCCGGTGACGTCCACAAACGCGAGGTCGCCCAGTTTCCGGTTGGTACGATTCAGTCGGCTGGCGAGCTGGGTGGCCAGCTCGAAGACCAGGCCAGGGCTTTCGCTGGCGATCTGACGAAAGCGGGGGTAGGTCATCTCGGCGATTTCGCATTCGGTGCGGGTGCGGACCCATGCGCTACGGGTGGGTTGCTCGTAGAACAGGCCCATTTCGCCAAAGAACTCGCCCTTATTCAGGTAAGCGAGCACCATTTCGTTGCCGTCCTCGTCCTCGATCATGACCTCGACCGAGCCTGACACGATGTAGTAGAGGATATCTGGTAGATCCCCGGCGTGAATCACCACCGTCTTGGACGGTACCGTGCGCATTCGGCAGTAATTCAAAAAGCGATTGATCGCCGGTACATCGCTGATTTTCTTGCCGGTGGTTTCCATGTTTACCTCGTGGGCGGATTTAACCTAATTGTCGTAGAAAACGCAGTGTAGCAGACCGAATTTGGCGCAAACCTTGCGCGAGGTCACAAAAAATGCGGCGGCATTATTTCAAACGAGCTGCCCTGGCGGGCGAGAGCTCGGGTGACTTGCTCAGTCACCCGCCACATTTGTTCGCAGAACGTTACGTCATTTCGGGTGTCGCAGCGCCTGAGCATTCCGTATTATACGGCCGCTTTTTTATCCCCTTTGAAGAATCAACGCGATATGCAGGAGAGAATGATGCAACGCATTCTAATTAATACTCTGGCCGCTACGGCGCTTGCGGCCACCGCAATCTCGTCCGCCGATGCGAACGCCGCTGAGGAAGAGGATCTTGGCTGGACTGGAAAGGCTGCCCTGGGTTATCTGTCGGCCTCCGGTAACGCGGACAACCTGAACGTCAATGGCGCTCTGGACCTCGGCTATAAGACGACCAACTGGGTTCACACGCTTGGTCTGACCGCCATCGGTGCCGAAGCCGACGGTGTGAGCTCTGCGGAGCGCTACACCGCTGCGTTCAAATCGCAGCGTGACTTCAGTGAATTCAACTACTTGTTCGGCCGCCTGGGTTACCAGAAGGACCGTTTCGCGGGTGTCGCGGAGCAGTTCTCGCAGACAGTCGGTGTGGGACGGCGGTTCATCAACACGGACGTTCATGTACTGAACGCCGAATTTGGTCTCGGTTTCCGCCAGCAAACGTTCGCGGACACGGTCGATGCCAACGGCGTGGTGGTGCCGGGCGAGGAAGATTCCAGCGCGATTGCCCGCATCGGTGCGGATTACCGTTGGAATTTCAGCGAAACGGCCCGGTTCGACCAGACGCTCGCGATCGAGGCGGGTTCTGAGAACACCAACACCATCTCGGTCAGCTCCGTTACGGCGAAGCTGTTTGAGTCAATGAACCTGGTGGTGTCCT
>JBCCMA010000117.1:0-11377 GCA_039026595.1 Pseudomonadota bacterium | reverse complement strand
CGAGGAGCTGTCGGGACTGACCACGACGTTTGGCCAGAATCTGCTCAAGGCCACCAAGTCGTTCAAGATCAAAGTCACGGATGAAGCCGACCTCGCCGGTCTGTCGCCCGACTTCAAGAAAGCCCTGTGGGATGAAGAGGCGGAAGCGTGGATGATCGGGCTGGACCGCTCTGTCTATGAGAACTTCATGGTGCAAGCGGAGAACCGCGATTTACGCAAGCAGCTGTTTGACGGCTACACCCTGCGCGCATCCGAAGGTGAGAACGACAACGGCCCGGTCCTGATCAAGATCGCGCAGCTTCGCGCCAAGCGCGCCGAGCTGATGGGCTATAAATCGCATGCGCATTTCCAGCTCGAAACGCGGATGGCCAAAACGCCCCAGGGCGCAGAAGACTTTCTGAAGCGCGTCTGGGCCCCCGGCCTCGAGAAGGCACGCATCGAACTGGCCGAGATGCAGGACATCGCCGGGGACATGACCATCGAAGGCCACGATTGGTGGCACTTTGCCGAGAAAGTCCGTCAGGCCAAATACGCCTTCGATGAAAACGCGCTCAAGCCCTACTTTGAACTCGACGCGGTCCGCAACGGCGCGTTCGTGATGGCCGAGCGTCTGTTCGACGTCACCTTTGAGCCGGTCGACGTGGAGACATGGAATGATGTCGTCACCGCGTACGACATGAAGAACGCGAACGGCGAACACGTGGGTCTGTTCATGATGGACATGTACGCACGGCCGTCCAAGCGCGGTGGCGCCTGGATGTCCGGCTACCGGGGTTCGTGGGATTACGAAGGCGCTCCGGAAGTTCGCCCGGTCATTACCAACAACCTGAACCTGACCAAGCCGGCTGACGGCGATCCGACGTTGATGAAATTCTCGGAAGTCGAGACGCTGTTCCACGAGTTTGGCCACGCACTCCACGGTTTGCTCACAACGGTCGACTACCAGGCGTTCTCCGGCGTGGATGGCCCGCGTGACTACACGGAATTCCCGGCCCAGATTCTCGAGCACTGGGCGCCGCAGCCTGAAATGCTGGCGCTGTACGCCAAGCACTACGACACAGGCAAGGTGATTCCGAACGAGCTGATCGAGAAGATGCAGGCGGCGGCCAACTTCCGTCAGGGCTTTGCCACCACCGAGTTCATTGCCGCATCGCTGCTGGACTTGCGCTGGCACATGCTCAGCAGTGAAGAAGCCGACCGCATTTCGGACGCCAGAACGTTCGAAAAAGAGGTGCTGGAGGGCTACGGATTGATCAACGAAATCCAGCCGCGCTACCGTTCGCAATATTTCAGCCACATTTTTGCGGGCGGCTACTCTGCCGGCTATTACGCGTATCTGTGGTCCGAGATTCTGGACGCCGACGGTTTTGAGGCGTTCCGCGAAGCGGAGGACATCTTCGATCCGGCCACCGCCGCGCGCCTCAAGAAGTGGGTGTATGAATCAGGCGGGCTGCGGGAAGCCGACGAATTGTACCGTAATTTCCGCGGCAGCGACCCGAGCATCGAACCGCTGCTGCGCGGTCGTGGTTTCCCGGTCGACGGCGACGACTGACCACAAATACGATGGCGGCTCCATTTGGGGCCGCCATTGACCTAGCCGAGCAACCGCTCGACGGTCCAGAACAGCGCCACCGCCGCGATCAGAAACGACGCAGGGCGGACCACCCACTTGGCGTACTGCGGCTGCGGACCCTCTTCCGACATCGGATGCCACCACCACGTCACCAGCAGCGCCAGCGCGATCACCGCGAGCTGTCCGAACTCCACGCCAAGATTGAACCCGCACAGCGCCGGGAAAAACGCGTCGGCCGGCAATCCGACGCCGCTAACAAATCCGGCAAAGCCCATGCCATGGATCAAACCGAACGCGAAGACGACCCCGACCCGCGTGCGACCGGCTTCACGGCCAAGTACGTTCTGGATGGCGACCCACGCAATACTGAACGCAATAGCCGGCTCGACCAGCGATGGGGGTGGCGACATGACATTGGCCGCGGTCAGACCCAGCGTAATCGTGTGCGCCACCGTGAACGCGCCAATCTGAAAGATCAGCGCACGCAACCGTCGCGTGCTCAGAAAAAACGCCAACACGAACAGGATGTGATCGAGCCCGCCCGGCAGGATGTGTCGCAGCCCGATCAGTACATATTGACCCACCGTGGCCAACACGCTGCGTTCCAGCTTGACCGGCTGGTCAGAAACCACCTCGCCCGGCCGATCCATGGCGCTCAGCGCCTGACAGAGCGCCGGGTCCAGCCCGCCCTCGCCGGGCACGCAGAATTCGTCTTCCGGGTGCGAAAACGCGGACTGTACGGCAAGAACCAGAAACGCGGCGAGCAGGGAAATCGCCGCTGCGCGCATGCGCCTAACCCGCCGTGGCAAGCCGTTCGCCGAGGCGCTTCTCAAGTTTGATCTGATCGCGGGCAAAACCGCGGATACCCTCGGCGAGCTTCTCGGTGGCCATGGCATCGGCGTTCAGTTGATAACGGAAATCCGCCTCGTCACTGAAGTCGCACGGCGTGTAGTCGCCACCCTTGTCGGCAAAGAGCTTTTGCGGGAGTGGACCGTCATCATCGGCAAGGTCCTCGAGAAAATTTGGCCCGATGGTCAGGCGATCGCAACCGGCAAGTGCTTCGATTTCACCCACGTTGCGGAAACTGGCGCCCATGACAACGGTCTTGAAGCCGCGGTCTTTATACAAATTGAAGATATTGCGGACTGATTTTACGCCCGGGTCATCGTCCGGCGCGTAGCCCTCCACACCTTCTGCGGCCTTGTACCAGTCAAGGATTCGGCCGACGAACGGAGAAATCAGAAACGCCCCCGCTTTTGCCGCCGCCACGGCCTGCACGTCGCAGAACATCAGGGTCAGGTTGCACTGGATGCCCTCGGCCTCCAGCACCCGCGCGGCCTCGAGCCCCTCCCAGGTCGACGCCAGTTTGATCAGTATGCGATCCGATGGGACGCCCGCCGCCTTATATAAGCCGATCAGATGCCGTGCCTTGGCGACCGACCGGTCGATATCAAACGACAAGCGCGCGTCCACCTCCGTTGAAACCCGTCCAGGAACGATATCGAGAATTTCGCAGCCGATGGCCACTGCAAACGCGTCGGCGAAACGGTCGATGCGCTCGCGCTCACTGCCCGCTTCAATACTGGCCGCCAGCCGCGTCATCAATGCATCGTACTGCGGCAGTGCTGACGCCTTTAACAACAGCGACGGATTGGTGGTGGCGTCCATCGGTTTGAACGCGCGCATGGCTTCAATATCGCCGGTGTCGGCAACGACATCGGTCATCGCCTTGAGCTGGTCGAGCTTATTCATGCAGCGCATCGTCGCACCCGGGCGTTTCGGTGTAAACGCCATTTCACACAGTCGTAACAATCACGTGCTTTCCTTGGGCGGCATTACGAAGGAATGCCACGATGCTTGTTGCCTCCATCTTGATTCTGGATCCGGATCCGCACGCCCGCGAGAAGGCGGCGGCCGCCCTGCGCGTCGCCGGCCATGACGTTGTTGAAACCGAGTGTCACGAGAGGTCACTCGCGTTACTGAAGGCGCATCCTTTTCAGGTGGCATTGGTCGATTTGACCGGCCGTACCGCCTACCTCGACCGACTGGTCGAGTGGCAACGTGCATCGGCGCCATCCCACGGGCTTCGTGTCGTGGCCTGCTCTGGTCAGCCTACGGACGCGCCCGCTGCACTGCGCGCCGGGGCGGACGATTTCCTTGCCAAACCCATCCATACCGACGAACTGCAGGCCCGTGTTGAACTGGCTCTGCGCCGACAACCGTTGGTCAGACACGTAGCCGAGAGCTGGCAGGCCGGGCGCATCCGTGTCGACGATGCGTCGCGCCGAGTCCACGTCGACGGGACGTATGTTGACACCGCACCGAGGGAATACCAGTTGTTGCGTTTCTTCGCGGCCAACCCGTGCCAGGTCTATTCACGCGAACAGCTTCTTACGCTGGTGTGGCAACGCTCCCAACACCTCGACAAACGAACGGTGGACGTCCACGTGCGGCGATTGCGCGCCCGACTCGAGCCGTTCCAATGTGACCACTACCTCCAGACGATTCATGGTGTGGGCTACTGCTTTGATCCCGCACCCCGTGACCCCGTGATCAGCCGTGTTGTCACGAAACCGTCACATCGATGAAAAAATTCCGAAACACACGACGTCTATTGTTCGCGCAGCTCCACATCGACTAAGCCGCGATGGCGATGTGAGGCGATCGGGACCACGCGTCCTCCACTCACATCATCTGGAGTCATCACATCATGGAACGTCGATTCGGTTTTTGGGCAGCCGGCGCTGCCATCGTTCTGGCAGGCTGCAGCAGCGGCGACATCAACATCGCGCCGTCAACGTCGGTCGCCAATAGCAACAATACAACCACGACTGGCGGCACGACCAACAACAATGCCGTCTGCGCGTCTTATCAGAACACCGGCGGCCAGACGATTCAGGGCACATACGACGGCACAAATTGCACGTACTCGCCCGCTTTTGCGGACGCGGGCAACAACCTGACGACGGATCTAACGATTCCGGCTTTGCCCAACGGCGGGGCACACATCTTCGAGGGCTCGCTTTTTGTCGGGGAAACGTTCGACACCGACGCCGGCCTCGCCGCCGCCGGCATCTCCGAGGGCGGGGACGGACCCGTGCTGACCGTCGAGGCAGGCGCAACCCTGGCGTGGCAATCGGCAGCGGACTTCCTGATTATCAACCGTGGCGCCCAGATCTTTGCGGTCGGCCGGCCGGATGCCCCCATCACGTTCACCTCGGTATCCGACGTGACCGGCACACTCCCGACCTTCGACGCCGTACAGCAATGGGGTGGCATGGTCGTCAACGGATTTGGCATTACCAACAAGTGTGACTACACGGGCTCACGCGCCACCAACGATCTGGCGACAACGGACTGCCACGTGGACGCGGAGGGCGCCGCCGGTCTGGATGAATCCCAATACGGAGGCGACAACGACGACGACAGCTCCGGGCGCCTCGAATACGTTCGCGTCAAGCACACCGGCGCGACCGTCGGCAACGGCGACGAGCTCAACGGTATTTCATTCGGTGGCGTTGGCCGAAACACCATCGTCGATCACCTGGAGGTTTACTCCACGTTTGATGACGGCATCGAGATGTTCGGTGGTGCGGTCAACATCAGCAATTTCCTCGGGATCTACGTTCGGGACGACTCCATCGATATCGATGAGGGCTATTCGGGCACCATTACCAACGCGCTGGTCATACAGAGCGGCGGCATTGGCAACCACTGCATCGAAGCCGACGGGATCGGGTCGTTCAGCAGTTTCGACGCCGCCGGAATCGAGAGCATCATTTCGCAGGGCCTCAACAGCCGGCCGGTCATCCAAAATCTGACGTGCATCGTCTCGCCGAGCGAGACCCAGGGCGACTTCGACCCCGGCGCGGGCTGGCGCCTGCGTGAGGGCATTTTCGCCACGATCACCGACTCGATGGTGATCAGCTCATTCGGCGTCGACTCCGCAGATACCAACTACTGCCTGCGCATTGACAATCGGTCCCAGCAAGCGGCCGAAGACGGTGATCTGGTGATCTCCAACTCCATCTTCGCGTGCGAAGAGCGCACCAACGGTCAGTCCTTGCCAAACGGTACGACCGTCGAACAATGGGCAATCGACAGCGGCAACGTCTTTGCCACCCTTACCGGCCAGACAGACGCCACAGCGAACGCAAACGCGGAATTGCAGTTGCTGGAAGGTACTCCCTCTGTCTTTTCGATCGCCGTCGCCGCATCGCAGGTGGACGGGGCGGTCCCGGCCATTACGCCCACAAACGGCACCTACATCGGCGGGCTGAGCCTTGCCGATACAAACTGGGCGGCCGACTGGTCGTTCGGCGTGTTCGATGGCGCCCGCGACGCGCCGCTGTGGTTCGAATAGGGGCGCGGGCATGACTCGCCACCCCTTTCGTAAAACACTTCCGAGCGCAGTGATGATCACTGCGCTCGGCCTCCTCTCCCCATTGGCTGTAGCACAAAATGAGGACAATGAACCGACCAGCGTAGGTGACCAACTCTCCGTTGAGGCACCCGACGTTAGCGCACCGACGCGAGAGGTTGAAGAGGTCATCACGATTGGCCGGACATTGAGCGGGACACAGGAACTGATCAACGAACGCCTCGACGACGAGGTCGTGGTAGACGTGCTCGGCGCCGAGTCGATCAGCCGTTTGGGGGATTCGAATGTCGCGGTCGCACTGCGTCGGATTCCAGGGCTGTCTCTGGTGCAGAACCAGTTTGTCTATATCCGAGGCCTCGGCGAACGTTACTCGACGAGCATGCTCAACGGTGCCTTTATCCCGTCGCCCGACCTGACCCGTAACGTGATCCCGCTGGATATTTTTCCCACGTCCATTGTGGAATCGCTGCGCGTGCAGAAAGCGTGGTCGGCGGACATGCCCGCCAATTTCGGCGGGGGGAGCGTCGATATCCGGACCAAGGGTATTCCGGACAGCTTTACGTTTTTGTTCGAGGTCGGGAGTGGGCAGAACACAGTAACGTCGGGTCAAGCGTTCACCTACGCGGGGGGCGGTGATGACCGCTTTGGGGTCGACGACGGAAGCCGGGCGCTGTCGCAAAACCTGCTGGTCAGCATCGCCCGGTTTCAGGGCAACACCAGCCTCCAGGGCATTCTGAACACGTTGCGGGCGGAAGGTCAGACCGATGCCACGGTGGCGGACGCGCAGCTCGTCAATCGTCAGCTTGCCCTGCAACTGAACCGCGACATTGCCATCGAATCCCGGGACATTCCGCCGGATCTCTCGCTGCGTGCGAGCGTGGGTAACAACTTCCAGCTGAGTCGCGATTGGGAGGTGGGTTTTTTGGTTGGGGCCCAGTACGCAAACAACTGGCGCGAACGCGAAACGGTGCGACGCGACTTCACGTTTCCCACGGAGCAGATCAGCACAGAACGCGAAACCACGCGCTCCGTCGGGCTGTCCGGCAATCTGAACCTCGGGATTCGTTACACCGACGATCACGAGTTGGCCTACACCAACCTGTATTTGCGCAACACCGACGACGAGACCGCCGTCACTGACTTCTTCAACGAGAACCGTCAGGTCTCGGACGGGTTCGGCTTTCGAAACTATCGCCTGCTGTTTGAAGAGCGCGACATGACGACGAATCAGCTCGTCGGCACGCACTTTCTGGGCGACGCCACTCGCGGCCTGCTGCCCGGGAACATGGCGCGGTTGATCGAATGGCTGCCGCGTGAAACCACCATTGACTGGTTCTGGTCTGACTCACAGGCCGTTACCAGTATTCCGAATCAGGTGGATGTCGCCGCGCAGACCGTGACCAACCCCGCCACGGGCGCGGTATTGAGCGCGGCGGTCGGTCTCGATGCCACATCGGCTGACTACCGCTTCACGGACCTGACCGACGACGTAACCAATCAGGGCATCAACTTCAAGGTGCCATTCGAGACCGAGAAAGCCTACGGTACGGTCAGTTTCGGCTCGCAAACCTACCGCAAGGCGCGCAACTACCGTCAGGTCCAGTTCAGCATCGGGGCACTGAGTGTCGACGACACCACGACCCTCGATGGACCGCTGGATCAGGTGTTCTCCGACGCCGCCATCCTGAACACCGCGAACGACTACATCTTCAATATTCAGGGCACCAACAACCAGAGTTACGTGGCGGCCCAGGTTGTGGACGCCCTCTACGGCAAGGTGGACGTCACGTTTAATGATACGTGGCGCGTGGCAGTGGGCGCGCGGTGGGAAGATTATCGGCAGGTGGCGCTCGACTGGAACCCGTTCGGATTCACAGCCGAAAACCCGGTTCTGACGACCGACCCTGACGTACTGGCAAATGGCACGTTCACAGAGGACCGGATTTATCCTTCGGTCGCGCTGACGTACATGGGGGACTGGTTGGCTGAGACCTTCCAACTCCGTCTGAACGCCAGTCAGACCACGGTGCGACCCGACCTGCGCGAGATCACCGACGCCAGCTACATTGACCCGAGCACCGGCGATCTCGTCGACGGCAATCCCGGGGTCGTCCCCACTGACGTCACAAATCTGGACCTGCGCGCCGAGTGGTTTTTTACGGGCGGCGACAGCTTTACAACAACGCTGTTCTACAAGGACCTCGATAACCCGATTGAGTTTTTCGAGTCCGCTGCGAGCGATACGACCATTGCACGCGAAATCATCAACGCGCAATCAGCTCAAATACTAGGCCTTGAGATCGAAGGCCTGAAGGAACTCTCGTTCCTGAACAATGTGCTCCCCGGCGATTTCTGGTCGCAGTTCTTCATACAGGGCAATGTCACGTTTCAGGACACCGAACTGATCGCCGGAGAACAGGCCGACGCCCCGACCAATCCAATCCGACGGCTGGGCCTTGCGTCTGATTTTACGACCAACTTTACGCTTGGCTTTGACTCCGACAACGGCAAACACAGCGCCGGACTCGGCTACAACGTGTTTGGTGAGCGGATTTTCGCCGCTGGCAGAAACGGCGCGCCGGATATCTTCGAGCAACCGTTCCACTCTGTTGACCTGACCTATTCATGGTTCCCGACGGACACGATCGTGGTGAAGGGCAAGGTACAGAATCTGCTCGACGAAGCGTTCACGTTTGAACGCGGTGGGATCGTCAACGGCGAAGAACGCGTTGGCCGATCATTTGCGTTGAGCTTTCAGTGGTCGATGTAACCAACCGGACCAGCCCGCCGCTCAGGCGGGCTGGCAGGTCGGACAGAAATAGAGCCGTCGGCTGCCAACGGTGGTCTTGATAATCGTGTCCCCACAGCTGTGGCAGCGCTGGCCCGCCCGCCCGAACGCGGCAAACCGCCGACGCTCATAACCCCACCCTTTCTTCTTCAACTCGCGCGCCTGTGCGGGCGGCATGCACAGTCCGCCCGTGCGATAGGAGCGACGGGCCAGCGCCAAAGTGACCCGAGCGAGGCGTCGTCGCTCAGCGCGCGTCAGATCGGCCGGACGCTGCCCATGGTGGCAACCCGCAAAGTGCAGGATCTCGGACCGCAGGTAGTTGCCGTTGCCGGCCAGAAAACCCTGATCCAGATACAGCGCGCCGAGCGAGCGGTTCACAAACCGCTTGTCTTCGAGCCGCTCCACAATGACCGCCTCGGTCAAGCTCGCATCCAGAATGTCGGGGCCAAGACGTAACAGGAACGGCTGTTTTGCCAGTTGCCGCGCCGTGAGCACTTCCACATCGGTGGCGCTGTAAAGCCACGCACTGCCGCGCTCGGTGTGCAACGCCACGCGCAACGCCCGATTGGTCCGCGGCCGGCCCTTTGGCTTGGTGGTGTACCAACGACCGTAAAGCTGGTTGTGGGAGTACAGCGTCAGACCATTGGCGAAGCGCGTGAGCATCGCCTTGCCGTGCGTATCGATGCTGGTCACCGACGACGCAGACAGGCGCTTCTCAAATCGCGTGAGCCCCGGCAGTGTGAGCACCACGGATGAAAGTGGGCCGTCACCGATGGCGTTGAACACTTTATCGGCGGCACGCCGAATTTCCGGCCCCTCTGGCATGGTCTGTCCCCCCGCCAGCGCCCGATGGCGCTGGAAAATGTTGCTCTGCGGCATACCTTGGATTAGGCTGCTACGTGCCGGGCAAGACTGTACCGGCGAACAACAATTATGCAAAAACTGATCGATCTGACGGAGCGTGATCGGGTGCCCGACGCGCTCATCCGAATGGGGATTCGCAACCTTCTGCGCAAGCGGTTGAAGGAAATCGACCACGCTGACTGTGAGGCGGCAGCGCGCCACGAGCGCGCCTTTGCCGAGGCGCTGCGCACCGCACCAGTGGCGCCGGTGCCCGACGTGGCCAACGAGCAGCATTACGAAGTCCCGACCGAATTTTTCCAGACGGTGCTTGGCAAACGGCTCAAGTATTCGAGCTGCTACTGGGACGGTGCTCGCACGCTGGAGCAGGCCGAAGACGCTGCCCTGCGACTGACCTGCGAGCATGCGGACTTGCAAGACGGTCAGGACATCCTTGAACTGGGTTGCGGCTGGGGCTCACTCTCGCTCTGGATGGCCGAGCACTATCCGAACGCCAAGATTACAGCCGTCTCGAATTCCGCCGTGCAACGTCGGCATATCGAACACACCCAACAGGAACGCGGAGTGACCAACCTGACCGTGATCACCGCGGATATGAACGATTTTTCGACCAACCAGCGCTTCGACCGCGTGGTGTCGGTCGAGATGTTCGAACACATGCGGAACTGGCCGGAACTTTATCGCCGGGTGGCCGATTGGTTGCATGACGACGGACGCTTTTTCAAGCACGTTTTCTGCCATTCGCATTCCCCGTACCCGTTCGAAGACCGCGGACCGTCCGACTGGATGACGCGGTTTTTCTTCGGGGGCGGGATGATGCCGTCCGACGGTCTACCCTACTTCTTCCCCGAACATCTGACGGTCGAAAACCAGTGGCGCTGGTCCGGAACCCACTACAGCAAGACGCTGGAGGCGTGGCTTGACCGTATGGACCGCGCGGGCGGCAAGGCGCGCGATCTGATCGAAAAAACCTACGGCCAGGATGAACGCGTGCGCTGGACCGTACGGTGGCGCTTGTTCTTTCTGGCGTGTTCCGAACTGTTCAAGTTTGATCGCGGTCAGGTGTGGTGGGTCAGCCACTACCGATTGCGAAAATCCGCATTGGGCGAGGCCGCACAACAATGACAAGCAGCAAATCCTTCGACTATGTGATCGTTGGCGCGGGGTCTGCGGGCTGCGTTCTGGCCAACCGGCTGTCCAGCAATCCGAACACGACCGTTCTCTTGCTTGAAGCGGGCGGCAGCGATGCCCATCCGCTTATTCGGATGCCGGCCGGAATCGCCAAGCTGGCTTCGTACGGTCGCCGCTTTAACTGGAGCTACGACACCGAGCCGGAACCGGAATTACACAACCGCCGTCTCTGGTGGCCACGGGGCAAGGTTCTGGGCGGAAGCAGTTCGATCAATGCCATGTGCTACATCCGCGGCCAGGCGCAGGACTATGACGACTGGGCCGCCGAGGGCATGCCAGAGTGGGCCTACGAGAACGTTTTGCCGCTGTTCCGACGCTCAGAGCACTTTGTTGACGGAGCGGATGATTACCACGGCAGCGGCGGCGAACTCTGGGTGTCGCCGTTACGCCACCGCAATGAGCTCAGCGACATCTTTATCGATGCAGCACAGCAGGCCGGACACCCGGCAAACGGCGACTTCAACGGTGCCACGCAGGCCGGGGTCGGCCCATATCACGTGCCGCCACGTCGTGAGGTTGCTGCGATGGCGCACGGGATGGAGGAAGCCGACCGCCGTGCTGCAGCGACTGCCCTTGCGTTGGG
>JBCCMA010000116.1:0-11442 GCA_039026595.1 Pseudomonadota bacterium | reverse complement strand
GGCTTAGGCTCATCCAATAGCGTGAGGTCCGAAGATCCCCCACTTTCCCCCGAAGGGCGTATGCGGTATTAGCTCGAGTTTCCCCGAGTTGTCCCCCACTACTGGGCAGATTCCTAAGTTGTACTCACCCGTCCGCCACTCGACGCCTGGGAGCAAGCTCCCATCGTTTCCGTTCGACTTGCATGTGTTAAGCATTCCGCCAGCGTTCAATCTGAGCCAGGATCAAACTCTTCACTTGAAAAGCAAAGCTTTTGAGAAGGTTTGATAAGTGTCCCGGTTCAATTACTTGAGTATTTCAAAGCAATCTATCTAGGTCACTCATCGGGTTTTGAGTCTCTCTCAACCCCACGAGTGCCCACACAAATTATCTGATTGAATTGTTAAAGAGCGGCCTTGGCAACTTGTCCGAGGCAGACCATCAAGTATAGCTTGGAAATCGTTCTCGTCAACAGGTATTTGTCGACATATTCCGAAACCGCTTGATGCGATCCCGCGGGCACTCGCCTGCGAGGGACGCGAAGTATAGGCCATCGCATGCGGCCGTCAACCACAAATTCGGCGAATTTCCGATAATGTTGTAACCCCATGAAGGGAATGCGTATTTACGGTGGCGGATCGCTCAAAAAACGAGCAATCCGAACGGGCCACGCGGCGTACTGCGCAACACACCTGAACAAGGCCGTCTATTAACACCGGGATTCAGTCCATTCGACGCGCCGCAGTCAACCCCAACGCCCTGCCATCGGCGCCTTAGTTCGACGACACCACCCGCACCCGCGCGAAACGGCGCTTGCCCACCTGCACCACTTGTTGCGTGCCTACCGCAAGCGACGTCGCCGCATTGCTCACCCGCTCGCCGTCAATGCGAACGGCGCCTTGTTTCAGCATCCGGTGGCCTTCGGACGTACTGGCCACGAGGCCGGCCGACTTGAGCACGAACGCAAGCCCGGCGTTGTCGCCGTCACACACCACGGTTTTGTCCTCGATTTCATCCGGCAGTGCGTTTTTCTGGAATCGGGCGATGAAACCCTCCCGCGCCTTCTTCGCCGCCCCTGCCCCGTGAAACCGAGCCACAATTTCATCGCACAACCGGAATTTGATGTCTCGCGGGTTCGCGCCGCCGTCGATCTCGCCGCGCCATTTTCCGATGGTCGCCATGGACTCGAAGCTGAGTAACTCGAAGTAACGCCACATCAGCGTGTCCGACACCGACATCAATTTGCCGAACATCTCATCCGGGGGGTCCGTGATGCCCACGTAGTTGTCCAGAGACTTGGACATCTTCTTGACGCCATCCAGCCCCTCAAGCAGCGGCATCGTGAGGACAACCTGGGGTCGCTGCCCGTCGTCCTGCTGCAGTTGCCGCCCCACCAGCAGGTTGAATTTCTGGTCCGTGCCGCCGAGCTCGACGTCGGCCTGCAATGCCACCGAGTCGTAGCCCTGCACCAACGGATAGAGGAACTCGTGAATAGCAATAGGCTGCCCGCCCTTGTACCGCTTTGCGAAATCGTCGCGCTCAAGCATGCGCGCGACGGTATGCCTCGACGCCAGCCGGACCATATCGGCGGAGCTCATGGCCCCCATCCAGCGCGAGTTGAAATCAACAATCGTGCGCTCCGGATCGAGGATCTTGAACACTTGCTCCTTATAAGTGGCCGCATTCTCGGCAATCTGCTCGGCGCTCAACGGCGGACGCGTCGCGTTCTTACCCGTGGGGTCGCCGATCAAGCCGGTGAAATCGCCGATGAGGAAGATGACGTCGTGGCCAAGCGTCTGGAATTGGCGAAGCTTGTTTATCAGCACGGTATGCCCGAGGTGCAAATCGGGTGCCGTCGGATCAAAACCGGCCTTGACGCGTAACGGCCGACCTTCAACAAGGCGCTGGCGCAGCTCCTGCTGCACGAGAATTTCGTCGGCGCCGCGACCGATCAGGGCGAGCTGATCGTCCACGGTGGCGTCAGTAGGGGAAGTCATGGCGTTGGATCAGTATCGATGATTGGCAAAGGTGTCGTTGACCCGCCGACATGTCACCGTTATTTTACGGCGTGCCGAACGTGAATGACGTCAGCCAAGCGGGAAAACAGTGCCCCGGGTCAAGAGTCAGATACAACACGATTACAAGACTCTCGTAAACCCCCAGCGCGGATACGACGCGAGGCGTCGCCGACGGTGGTTCTTCATGGGGCTACTCCTGCCACTTCTTCTGGGCGTCGCGCTCGTCCTTTTCGCACGACCGAACGCGAGCGTCAGCACGTCTGATCCAATCCCAGCTCAAACCGCATTCGCGGCAGCGCCAGACAACGCACCTGACAACGCACCTGACAACGCACCTGTCGCCGCCCCCGAGTTGCTTAACCACGGGTCGCCTGATCACAAGTCCAAGCCTCTCGCACTGCCGGATAACGACGCCACTGGGACCAACTCACCCGACGCAGCGCCCGAACGCCAAGCGAGCGTGGCCACCGCCTCAACGGCCGCCGCGGCGGCGCCGTCGAACGCTACGCTGACATCGCGCCAGACCAACACCGCGTTGAGATCGGATGAGGACGGCCGGAAGCGGCAGACGTTATCAATACCTCCGGCTCGAGCTGCGGCGGACGGCGAGACAGGTGATCCCTCCCCTACCCATACAAACGCCACCGCGCTTCCCTTGACCGTTAAAAGCGGCGATTCACTCGATCGTCTGTTTGGACGACACGGTTTGTCACGCGGTGACCTTGCGGCCTTGCTGGCTGTACCCGAAGCCAAAAACGCACTCACGCATCTGATGCCGGGTGATCGCATTGACGTACTTCGCAACGGGCCGCAGGTCCTCTCACTGTCGCGTGCACTGGACGACGAACGGACGTTAAACATGTCACGACGCGACGGTCACTACGTCGCATCAATTGATACCAACCCGGTGGAGGTGCGGGTCCAGCACGCCAGTGCGACGATCACGTCGTCGTTGTTTCTGGCGGCAAAGGGTGCCGGTATCAGCGATACGCTGACCATGAACCTGGCCGGCATCTTTGCATGGGACGTGGACTTTGTACTCGATATCCGCCGCGGCGATCGCTTCAGCGTGATCTACGAAGAAATCTGGCAAGACGGCAAGAGACTGCGAGACGGCGACATTCTCGCCGCGCAGTTTATTAACGATGGTGATGCCTTTAGCGCGGTACGCTACACCGACCCGGACGGCAACCCCGGCTACTTCACACCGGAGGGCATGAACGTCAAGAAAGCGTTCCTGCGTGCGCCCATCAAGTTCACGCCGCGAGTCACCAGCAATTTCAATCCGCGTCGCATGCACCCTGTACACAACCGGGTGCGCCCGCACCGAGGCGTCGACTACGGTGCGCCGACGGGCACACCCATACTTGCGGCGGGCGACGGCAAGGTCATCTTTCGCGGCCGCAAGGGCGGCTACGGAAACACCGTGATCCTGCAACATGGCGGCAACATCACCACGCTGTACGCACACATGTCCAAATTCAATCGCAAAGCGAAAAACGGATCCCGCGTACGGCAGGGCCAGGTCATCGGGTACGTTGGGGCCACCGGCACGGTCACCGCGCGACACCTGCACTACGAGTATCGCGTCAACGGTGTGCACCGAAACCCGCGCACGGTGGCTTTGCCAAAGGCCAAGCCCATCCCCGAACGTTTCCAGGCCCACTTTCAAGCCGAGTCCCGTCCGCTGCTTGCGCAACTCGATGTCGTGGCGCGCGATCGCGATCAGGCCAGGCCTGCCGCGGTCGCCCTCGTCGATTAAAAGCGGAAGCGCAAACCCGCCCAGATCACATCGGCATCGCTGTCGCCGAATTCAAAGCGGTCCCACGCCGCAGTGAGCGCAAGCCGTTCGGTTGCCGCGAAGTCAAGGCCAACGCCGTACACGATGTCTTCGCCTTCATTGACGAACTCGCCGTCGAGCGTGTCGATTTCCGCCTCCCAGAAAAATCCGCCCATCCGTGCACTTGCCGACAGTGTTTCTGTCACCGGCAGCGTGAACCGCGCGGCGAGCACAAGGCCCGATGTCGTCCCGTCGTTCCCCGGGCCCAAAATGTCGGATTCGACCTCACCGAGGTTTACGTACGTGCCCTCAAGCGCGATGTTGTTGCCGAAGTCATAGCCGAGCCCGAATCGGAGCGCGGCCGCGTCGTCTTCCAGGAACAGCCCGGCGATTTCATTATCGAGTTGAGCACGCCCGAACGAGGCGTCGAGAAACAGGCCGGTGTCATCGTCCGCGTAGGTCGCGCCGACAGCGAGCAGACCGGCGGCGATGGCCAGAACGAAACGCGCGGCACGCGTTCGGTCTTTTGATTCGTTCATGAGTGTCTCCATCATGGTGTTCCGAGGGTGAACACAGGATGACGGGCCGGCGCTGAACTATGGCTGAATGCAAACTGAATCCAGACTGAACGAGGCGCCCAATGACATCAGTCACCACCGGCCGCCTCGACCCAACGGACAATGTCCGCACGTGATGGCATTGTCTCCACAAGCCCTTCGGCTTCGTTTAGCGCATTGAGTTTGCTCTGGATGCGATCAGGGTTTTCAGCACGAAGCGCCGCGGTGCTCGACACGCCGATTCGCACGAGCGCCTGAGCCTGTGCAGCGTCAATACCGTCGATGGCCATCAGACCTGCCAACCCCACCCAGCGCCGCAGCACGAAGTCCTCCAGGCGGCTGTCGCGCGCAACGCGAGCCAGCTGATCGCCCGCAAGTGCGCCCAGTTCGTCCACTGACGACACGCCCGCTTTCGCGAGCGCCTCGGCATGGCTCGGCGTCATGTTGGGTAACGCAAGCACAGCTGCATCAAGTTCGCGCGACGGGATCGCTGCGGATGGTGTGTCACCAGTCGGCGTCGGTCGTCCGCGAAAAAGACGGACCGTAATGACGAGCGCAATCACCAGCGCCATCGCCAGTGCAATCAACACCGGGTCCAGACCGGCCGAATCAGTGGTGTCCATAAATACGTCGCAAGAATACGAGGTGGCGGGGTTATACCGGCGCGGACCACTGCTTGGCAACCTGTACTCCCCCGAGTTCAACTGAGGAATGACGCTCATAGCCCTGTCACATTCAGTTGCTATAGTCAGAGCATGAACACGGACCATGCCGCGCATCTGGCGCCCACTGAACCCCGACTATTTAACCGCGAACTGAGCCTGCTGGCGTTCCACGAA
The DNA here is from genome assembly GCA_039026595.1 of Pseudomonadota bacterium. Taxonomy (GTDB): domain Bacteria; phylum Pseudomonadota; class Gammaproteobacteria; order Steroidobacterales; family JBCCMA01; genus JBCCMA01. Next base: position 6,271 of record JBCCMA010000116.1, on the reverse strand, counting down.
CGCGTGCTCGCCCAAGCACAGGACGAGTCCGTGCCGCTGCTCGAGCGGTTGCGTTTTCTGTGTATATCGAGCACCAATGTGGATGAGTTTTTCGAGATTCGGGTGGCGCGCATGAAGCACGCGCTCGAACTCGGCGCGACAAATCCCGGTGCGGACGGCACCCCGATCAACGAGGTGCTCCGCGCCGTCCACCAGCGCGCTCGCGCGTTGGTACGGTCGCAAAATGAGACCTACCAGCAATGCCTGCTGCCCGCCATGGCGAACGAGGGCATCCTGATCGCCCCGCGCGTGTCGTGGACCAAAAAAGTTCGCAAGCATCTGCACGACTATTTTCGGCGCAACATTCTGCCGGTATTGAGCCCGTTCGGCCTGGACCCGGCCCGACCGTTTCCGCACATCGTCAACAAGAGCCTCAACTTTATCGTGGGTCTCAAGGGCGATGACGCCCTGAAACGATCCGCGCGTTACGCGGTCGTCCAGGCACCGCGCTCGCTGCCGCGACTAATCAAGCTGCCACCCGAATTGGGAATGGGTAATGACACGTTTGTCTTCCTGGCCTCGATGATCCGGGCGTTCACAAAAGACGTTTTCCCCGGCATGCAGATCAAGGGCTGCCATCAGTTCCGCGTCACGCGCAACAGCGACCTGTTCCTTGAGGGCGAGGATTTTGACGATCTGATGATCGCGCTGAAAGATCGCCTTGCAGAACGTCATCGGGCGGCGGTCGTGCGCATGGAAATGTCGGAACACTGCGAGCCCGAGTACGTGAATTTCCTGCGCGATCATTTCGGTCTGTCCGAAAACGACTGCTACGGCGTCAATGGTCCGGTCAATCTGAATCGCATGGCCGCGTTGTATGACCTTGTGGATCGCCCCGATCTTAAAGACCCTCCGCTACGGCCCGGCCTTCCCCAGATCGAAGACCTGTTCGATGAACTCGATCGCGGCGACAAGTTACTTCACCACCCGTACGAGTCGTTCGCACCGGTGCTGTCGTTCCTGCGCCAGGCGGCGCGCGACCCAAAAGTGCTGGCGATCAAGCAGACGCTCTATCGCACCGGATCCGACTCTGCGGTCGTCGATGCGCTGGTCGAAGCGGCACAGAATGGCAAGGAGGTCACGGTCGTCATCGAACTGCGCGCACGCTTCGACGAGGCCGACAATATTCAGCTTGCCAATCGGCTGCATGCCGTCGGCGCCCACGTCGCGTATGGCGTGGTCGGGTTCAAGACGCATGCAAAGATGTTACTTGTGGTGCGTCAGGACGACCACGGCCTGCGCCGTTACGTGCATCTCGGCACCGGAAACTACCACCCGAGCACGGCCAAGGTGTACACCGATTACGGTTTTTTTACCTCCGACGCGGTCATTACGGAGGACGTGCACTCGGTCTTCCTGCAGTTGACCGGCCTCAGTCACAAACCATCGCTCGGTAAGCTGCGGCAGGCGCCGTTCGATCTTCACAGTTACCTTCTGACCTGCATTGCGCGTGAGGCGCGCCACGCGGCGGAAGGAAAAGCCGCGCAGATCATGGTTAGGGTCAATTCACTGGTCGAGCCGCGCATCATCACCGCCCTTTACAATGCGTCAAACGCGGGGGTCAGCATCGACCTGATTGTCCGTGGCATGTGCTGCCTGCGCCCGGGCGTACCGGGTCTGTCCGAGAATATCCGGGTGCGTTCGGTGCTCGGTCGCTTTCTCGAACACTCGCGTGTTTATTATTTTTCAAACGGCGGCAAAGAACGGCTTTATCTTGCCAGCGCCGACTGGATGGATCGCAACTTCTTCCGCCGCGTTGAGGTCGGCTTTCCGATTGAAGACAAGGCACTGAAAGCGCGATTGATCGAAGAACTCGAGCTTTACCTCAACGACGAGGCCGGCGCATGGCAACTGGATGCAGACGGTACGTACACGCGCGTTGGCCCCAACCGTCAAACCGGCCCATCGGTCCAGCACGAACTGCTGACCCGCGCGAGTGCGGAGCACGACCGGCCGGTGCAGCCCCCTGACCGATTGATCCCGATTTAGGCCGCCGCCTCGGCAACAACAAGCTCAATTCCGATTTCCTTGAGCTGAAGCACCTCGCGCTCCACGTCCGCGGCGGTAAGTGGATGCACCTCAAGCCAACCAACTGGAAATGCGAGGGTGAGTACGTCGTCTTCGACACTCATCCTGAACGACGGCACGGTGCTGTCCTGGCGTGCGCGCGTCAGAACCGTTGCCATACGCAGGAGCGCAAGCATCCGCGGCAACCGTTCGCGCCACTTGCGCCGTAGCGCCAACGGCACCTCGCGGGGTACACGCCGCCGGTGCCCGCCAATCAGCCACGCCAGAATGGTCTGCTCGTGCTGACTGAAACCCGGCAGGTCGGCGTTCTGCACGATGTAGGCCCCGTGGCGGTGGTAGTGCGAGTGCGCAATCGACAGGCCCACCTCGTGCAGCCGCGCGGCATAGCGAAGCAGGCGCCTTGTCTTGCGGCTGCCCACGGACCAATCATCACCGATGTCATCGAACATTGTTTCCAAAACCGATTCCACGCGCCCGGCCTGCTCGCGGTCGATCAGGTAACGCTCCTGAAACGCGGCGACGCTGGTGTCGTGCGCATCGCGACCCGCGCGCGCACCCAGCATGTCAAAGATCGCGCCTTCGCGGAGCGCCCCGTCGGCCACCCGCAGCCGTCCGAGCTTCAATCCTTCGAACAGGCGCTCGAGGATCAGCAGCCCGCCCAGAAAAACCGGCCGACGCCGTTCGTTAATCGCCGCAAACGGGATGTCGCTGGTATTGCCGTAGACAGAAATGCGACGGACCATGTCGTTGATGGCCGCAAGGGTGATGCCATCGCTGGCGGGATCAAACTCACGCGACAGTTTTTCGACAGTTCGGATGGTGCCCGAGCACCCGAGCTCCTGATCCCAGCCCATCGAACGCAGCGGCGCCAGCACGGGGGACAGCTCGAGGTCGATGGCGACCCGCGCGGCACGAACCCCGTCGCGCGTGATGTGTCCGTCCGGAAAGAATCGTTTGCTGACGCTCACGCACCCCATGAACAGGCTGTATAAGGTCTTTGGCTCGTCGCGCTCCCCGACAATCAGCTCGGTGCTGCCACCGCCGATGTCGAGCACGAGGCGCCGTCCATCGCTGGGCGGCGCGCCGTGCACAGCCCCAAGATAAATCAGACGCGCTTCCTCACGCCCCGACACAATATCAATCGGATGCCCGAGCGCGCGACGCGCCGCTTTCAAAAAGGCACCGCTGTTTTTGGCTTTGCGCAGTGTATTGGTGTCCACCGCCCGCACGTCGCGCGGTCGAAACTCGGCCAGGCGCTCACCAAATCGCTCAAGACACGCCAACGCCACAGCCTGACGCTCATCACTTAAGTAGTGCTGGTCGTCAAGGCCCGCTGCCAAACGGACCATCTCCCGGAGTCGGTCGAGTGTTTGCAGTCGACCCGCGTCATAACGGGCCACGATCATATGGAAACTGTTGGATCCAAGATCCACCGCTGCGAGCACGCGCCCGGCCCGCTTGGTGGGTGCCATGCGACTCAGACGTTAAATGACGAGCCGCAACCACAGGTGGTGGTCGCGTTGGGGTTGCGGATAATGAACTGTGCGCCCTGCAGGTCGTCCTTGAAATCGATCTCGGCGCCGATCAGGTACTGAAAGCTCATTGGGTCGATCACCAGCGTCACGCCCTGATTCACGACACTGACATCCCCGTCTTCAAAATTCTCGTCAAACGTGAAGCCATACTGAAAGCCGGAACAGCCGCCGCCGCTGATGTAAACGCGCAGTTTCAGGTCCGGGTTGGCTTCCTCGGCGATCAACTCCGCCACTTTGGTTGCGGCCGAGTCCGTGAAGACTATGTTAGCGGGCGGCGCCGGGGTGGCTGGTGCCGCTATCTCGTTCAATTGTTCGCTCATGGCATGATTAAACCAAAACGCCGCCGCCTGAGCCAACGTGGGACCCGCGCGGACCGTTCTAGCCAGACTTGCTCGTCGCACCCACCGTGACCACTTCCTCGTCTTCTTCGGGTCGCTGGGGCGTATTTAAGCCTTGGGCTTCAATCGGCTGGTGAATCAGCTTGCCGTTGATTTCCGCTCCGATCGCCATCTCGATCAGGTTGTAATAGACGTTCCCGATCACCCGCGCCGTAGTGCCAAGTTCGACCCGCTCGCGCGCGCTGACATCACCTTTCACGGTGCCGTTCAACACCACATGGGGCACGCTGACGCTGCCCTCGACGACCCCGTTTTCCGCAATGCTCAGCACCGAGATCGACTCAGGCTCCGCTTCGATGTTGCCTTTGATGTAGCCGTCAACGTGCAGCCCTCCGGAAAACTCAATGTCGCCGGAAACCTTGGTGTTGGCGCCGATGAGCGTATCGATATCCGCCGTACGCCGACGCGGCTTCGGCGCCACCGCCGGCTTTGGCTTGTTCTTGTTTCCACCAAACATGTCATGACTCCTGGGTTGACTGAACCGACCACTCAAACGCACGGCGAATCACCTTCGCGGAGCGGCCTTTCGGATTGACCTCCACGGTCACCCGGTCAGGGACAAACCCGGCGGGCAACTGCAGATCGCGCTCGAAGCGCTGGAAATAACGAAATTTGAACGCGAGATCCGCGCCTTTGGCGTCGCCGGGTTCGCTGCTCAGCAGATCCCCGATCAGAAAGCGCGCCGGCTCCCCGTTGTGCGCACCCTCGAGCGCGACTTCAACGCTGCCCGACACACTGCGATCGTGTCTGGCCGCCGCCATCACGAGCGTCAGGTTGAGTCGGTACTCACTGTCAACCGGACCCTCGGACACCACCAGCTCCTGAATTTGTAACCCACTGGCGCCGTCTTTCGGCGACACAATCCCGCGATAAAACGCCAGCTGCTCGCGCTGCTCCTGAATGGTGGACTGGAGGTCCGACAACGACGATTCCACGCGAAGGTACGCCTCATGGTCCACATCACGGGACATGGTCAGCATCGCGATTTCCTCGCGCAATGCCCGGTTACTGGACTTGACCTCGTCGAGTTCATCGAGCAGCGCGCGCCGTTCACGGTCGGCTCGAAGGCCGTCATAGCCGCCCTTGTAGCGTCCCCATTCGTACAGCACGAACGCCACGAGCAGAAACGCCACGCCGCCCACGCCGAGAAGGACGCCGAGGCGACGCGGCTGGTGGGATCGGACGACAAGTTTAGGCTGGGACATAGTGCCACGCGCTGCGATCGGGCATTCACCATATTACAAGCGGGTGCAGCGCCATGGGAAGCACGGCGCTGATCGCACTATGGAAAATGCGACGCACCGCACACCGCAGTGTGGCCTCATCGCTACCTGTACGGACGTGGTCCCGGCTCAGCGCGACTGGAGACGGACATCCACGTTATCGAGATACGGTCTGAATTCACTCAGAACTTGTGCATAGACGTCTTTTTTAAAATAGATCACGTGCTTAAGCGGCACGTCAGGCGCAACCCACTCCCAGTGATCAAACTCAGGCTGGTCGTTGGTGTCCATGCGAATGCGCGCCTCTGACGCGGTCAGACGCAACATAAACCAAAGCTGCTTCTGGCCGATGCATACCGGCGTTACGTGGCGCCGAACGAACCGCTCCGGCAACTCGTACCGGCACCAATCGCGGGTGATGGCGACCACATCCACATCCCCGGGACGAAGCCCGACTTCCTCTTCCAGCTCACGGTACATCGCCTCCTCTGGCGATTCGCCGGGTCGGATGCCGCCTTGGGGAAATTGCCAGCCGCGCTGCCCCACTCGGCGGGCCCACAGGACCTGCCGTTGCTCGTTAATGATGATGATGCCGACGTTGGCGCGGTAGCCATCGGCGTCGATGGAATCGTCCGACATACCCACTTCCTTTCCGTTAAAGGATTGCACATGCCGGCGGTCCAGCACAAAAACCGGGCGGTTTACATAAATTTGCAATTGACGACGCGGCCACCTATCGTCGACGCGCTGTCCACGGCGGGCGGCGGCTCGCCGAGCGAGCGCAATCGGTAGGGATACCCCGTGCGGGCACGCGTTGCTTCGCGCCCTTTTCCCTGACCGGACATACCCACCATGGCTTCCATCTATGTTGGCAATCTGCCCTACTCGGCCACCGAGACTGAAATCGAGCAGTTGTTTACCGACTTCGGCAAGGTTCGCTCCGTAAAGATCATCATGGACCGGGAAAGCGGACGACCGCGCGGCTACGCCTTCGTCGACCTCGATACGGCAGATACGCGTGATGCGATCAAACACGTGCACGGTAAAG
>JBCCMA010000115.1:0-11443 GCA_039026595.1 Pseudomonadota bacterium | reverse complement strand
TCCAATTCCAACGAGTTTGAAAGCGAATGGGGACCGTCAATTAACGATCGACGTCATGTTTTGTCGGGCATCGCCAACTGGTTTGCGCGCGACGACCTTACGTTTACGCTCGCCACACAGATCGAGTCCGGGCAGCCGATCAACGAGATTCCGGACGCCACCATTTTCGGCACGACCGATCTCAACGGCGACGGCGCATCGTTCGCGGATGCCTACCTTGGAAATTCCGATCGCGCCCCGGGCGTGTCGCGCAACAGCGATCGACTGCCGTGGTCGATCACCTTCGATCTGGGCGTGCGCTACACACCGGCTATTGGGCCGGGCGTGCTAGAGATTTCTGCTGACGTATTCAACGTGCTCAATCGCAATAACCTGTCCGGCTTTGCCAACAACGCCACCCAGTCGAACCAGATTCAGGTGTTTGGCTCACCGTTCGTGCAGCGCAACGCCGGCGCACCGCGGCAGTTCCAGTTCGGGCTGCGCTACCTGTTTTGATCGGGCGCCGCGTCGCGCTGTGGGCCGCGGCAAGCATCGCGCTCGCCGCCCACGGCGACGACGCGCGCGTGCGAACGGTTTACTTCAACGCCTGGGGCGGCGATCCGGCCATCAACGACTACATCGCCTGGGCCGGCGAACGACTTGAGCAGGAACACGGCATTACGCTTCGCCACGTCAAGGTCGGCGACATCAGCGAAGCCGTCGTGCGCTTGAACGCCGAGCACGCTGCGGGTCGGGATAACGGCGGCAGCATGGACTTGCTGTGGATTAACGGTGAGAACTTTGCCGCGCTGAAAAACGCAGGGTTGTTGTACGGCCCGTGGGCGCAAGACGTGGACGGCGCGGCGCGAATCAACTGGCAGAACCCCACCGTTCGCGTCGACGGCAATCTGGCTACGGACGGCTATGAGCTGCCGTGGGGCTCGGTGGCGCTGACGTTTTTCTACGATGGTGCGCGCATCGCCACACCGCCCAACACACCCGCAACGCTTTTACAGTGGATCGAAAACAACCCCGGTCGTTTCACCTACGTTCAGCCGCCCTCGTTTGTCGGCACCGCGTTTTTGAAACAGCTTCTGTTGTTGCTGACACCCGCACCCGATGTGCTGCAGTCGCCCGTCGCCGAAAATTTTGACGAGGTCACTGAGCCGATTTGGAACTGGCTCGACCGTGCACACCCGTCAATGTGGCGGCGCGGCCGGCTCTTCCCGCTGAGCGGTCCGGCCCAGCGGGAGTTGTTGGCGGTGGGCGAGATCGACTGGTCCATGGCGTACAACCCGTCCGACGCGAGTCGGGCTATCGAGAACGGCGAGTTGCCGGTGTCCATTCGCGGCCTGCACCTGAGAGGCGGGGCTCTTGCCAACAGTCATTTCGTTGCGATCCCATACAACGCCGGTGCCAGAGACAGCGCGATCCTGGCCGCCGCGTTTTTAATTTCACCGGAAGCGCAGGCGCACAAAGCGGACGAACGCATCTGGGGCGATACGACCGTGCTCAATCTGAAAAAACTCACCCCCGAGGCGCGGGCACGTTTTGAGCGCGCCGAGCACGGCGCCGCCACACCGCCACCGCCGGCCAGCACGCTTAGCGAACCACACCCCAGTTGGAACGACGCGCTCGAGCGGGCGTGGCTCCAGAGATATACGCGGTGAAAGTCTGGCCGGTTACGGTGCTGCTCGCGTGCACACTGGTTCCAAGCGCCGCGGGGTTAGCCGCCGCCGTCTTTGCCGGAGCGAACCTCGATGCGCTGGCGGCCGTGCTGCAAGCCCCGGGCGTACCGCGGGCCATGCTGCTGTCCCTGTGGACCGGGGGAATCGCCACCATCCTGTCCCTCGGGCTCGCGCACGCGCTGGTCGCGATGGCGGTAACCGGCGGCTGGCGCCAACGCCTCACCACGCTGAGCCTGCCGCTGCTGGCACTACCCCACCTCGCATTGGGCATCGGTCTTGTGCTGGTTCTCGCGCCCAGCGGCCTGTTGATGCGCGGGATATCGCCGTGGCTCAGCGGACTGGACATGCCACCGGACTGGCACATCGTGCGCGACCCCGCAGGCCTGACACTTATCTTCGGCCTCGTGATCAAGGAAACCTGCTTTCTGATCATGGCGCTGTTCGCCGCTCTTGCGCAGGTTCCGGTAGCGCCGCGACTGCAGCGCGCCGCATCACTCGGGTACGGGCCGCTTAAAGGCTGGCTTGTGACGATCGCACCATCGTGCCAGCAACAGATCGGCCTGCCCGTTGCGGCCGTGTTCGTGTACGGCGTGGGCAATGTGGATCTGGCGTTGACGCTGGGGCCGGACCTGCCACCCACGTTTGCGGTCATTTTGTGGCGCTGGCTGCTCGATCCCTCGCCACTGATTCAGTCGCAGGCGCACGCCGGGACCGTGCTGTTGCTGGTGCTAACGCTTTTTGGGCTACTCGGCCTTTGGGCCGCCGGGCGGGCATGTCGCGCGCTCGTGTCGGCGATCTCGGTGGGCGGTCGCCGGCAACGACGCGTGCGTCCTGCTCGGATCGGACTGTCCGGCGTGGCGGTCATAGGTTGGGTCGTCGGCGGGCTGGCCATCGTAGCCATCGGATTGCGCTCGGCCGGAGGGCTCTGGCGCTTTCCCGCTGTCCTGCCCAACGGGCTGTCCTTCACCTCGTGGCAATCGTCATTTTCCACTGCGCTTTCGACGCTTCCGATGACCGCCGGTCTGGCTGTCATGTCCACATTGGTCGCACTGGTTCTGGTGCTACTTGGTGCTGAACAGGTGCGCACAAACCCGCTTCGGCGACAACAGCTTGGCCAGTGGTTGTTCGTGCCACTGCTGCTCCCGCAGATGACGTTTCTCTTCGGAGTGCAGGTGCTCCTTGTTTGGATTGGGATTGACGGTACGGCGCTCGCGGTGACGTGGATGCATCTGATCTTTGTATTGCCCTACATGTGGGGCGTGCTGGCGCCCGCGCGCGCCGCGGTTGATCCGCGTTATGAGCAACGTGTCGCGTCGCTCGGAGTGAATCGCTGGTCGGGATGGTGGCGTGTCACGCGGCCGCTATTGACGCGCGCGATGTTGTTGTCGTGCGCACTCGGCGCGTCGGTCAGCTTGTCGCTTTATCTGCCGACGCTGTTCGCGGGTGCCGGCCGTATTGCCACAGCCGCCACGGAGGCGGCAGCAGCGGCCGGTGCCGGCACTCTGCGATTGGCGGCGGTGCATGGGATACTGCTGTCGCTGGGCCCGTTATGCGCATTTTCTGCTGCGTATGGGCTCGGCGCCGTTTTGTATCGCCACCGGAAGGATGTGCCCTGAGTGCTGGTTTTCGACAACGTCACGCTCAGTGTGGGCAATCGTCCGCTGTTTCCTTCTCTGTCCGCTGAGGTTTCTGCGGGGGACACGCTTTGCCTTGTCGGCCCCAGCGGCGTGGGCAAATCGAGCGTCCTGAACTACGCCTGCGGTTTTCTGCCCGACGACATCGAAGGCGCCGGCGAGATCACGCTCGAAGGACAGGCCATCACCCAACTTCCGCCCAACGAGCGGCAGCTTGGACGGCTTTTCCAGGACGCGCTTTTGTTCCCGCATCTGAGCGTGGCGCAGAACATCGCCTTCGGTCTCGCTGCTGGCGGATCAAAACGCGAACGCCTTGCCACCGTTGCCGACGCCCTTGAGCGTTGCGGCCTCGCCGGTTTCGAGGATCGTGATCCGGCATCGCTGTCGGGCGGACAACGCGCGCGGGTGGCGTTGATGCAAGTGCTCCTCGCGGAACCGAAAGCGCTGCTGCTCGATGAACCGTTCAGCGCACTGGACCGGGCCACGCGGCAGACCGTGCGCAAACTTGTTTTTCGTGAGGCGCGCACGCGTCAGTTGCCCGTCGTGCTGGTCACGCACGATCCGGACGATGTGCAGGCGGCGGGGGGGCGGTCAATCCAGCTTGGTTCGGGTTGAAATAATTCGATTTTTGTCAATAGCGCACCGAGATGAAGGCAACGCGCCTGCCTGCCTGACCCGAGATATGCGTGATAAATTGCATCAATAGAATGAAATCAGGATAAACCAATGCCGACGGTGCGAAAGACCATCACACTGACTGTCGCGCAGGATGACTGGATCAAAGCGCAGGTCGCCAATGGCGATTTCACAAACGAAAGCGAATATTTTCGCGATCTGATCCGGCGCGATCAGGAAAAGGAAGGCGCACTCAAAGCGGCCATTAACGAAGGTTTGTCCAGCGGCACCAGCTCACGCAGTGTGGATGACATATGGACCGAGGCCGAGGCGCGCTACCAGTCATCGAATGACTAGCTATCAACTCTCAGGTCGTGCGGCTGCCGCTTTCGAAGCCATCGCTGAATACACCAATCGTACATTCGGCATTGATCAGGCCCGACATTACTGGGACGACCTTAAAGCCTGCTTTGATAGTCTGGCTGTCAATCCATCCAAGGGCCGGCGCGCAGAACAACTGGTCAGGGGATTGCGGCGCTTCGAGCTGGGTGCGCACATCTTTTCTTGCATGCCTACAGAAAAAGGCGTGAAGATCATTCGTCTGCTGCACTATCGAATGAACGCCAGAAGACACCTCTGAATTTCGCAACGATGCTCGACACCCACGTTCGCCCTCGCCTTGACCCACTGCTGAATGCCATCGCAGCCGGTTTGTCACGCGCCGGACTCAGTGCGAACGCGGTGACTGTTCTGGGGGTGATCGTCGCCATCGGCGCCATCGTGGCCATCGCGACCGGTGCGTTCGCGCTGGCGTTCGGGCTTGTGCTCGGCAACCGCATTCTGGACGGCGTCGATGGTTCCGTTGCCCGGCGCACGGGCGCCAGTGACTTCGGTGGCTATCTGGATATCGTCGCGGATTATGTGTTCTACGCCGGTGTTCCGCTGGGCTTTGCGTGGTTTGCGCCCGCTCAGAACGGTCTGCCGGCGGCCGCGTTACTGGCCAGTTTTTGCCTCACCGCAAGTTCGTTTCTGGCCTTTGCCGTCATTGCGGAGAAACGCGGCCTTTCGACTGAATCGCACGGTAAAAAGTCGTTCTTCTATTCCGTCGGCCTGATCGAAGGCACCGAGACCGTCCTGATTTTACTCGCGATGACCGCGCTGCCAGCCTGGTTCGCTGAGATCGCGTGGACCACCGCCGCTTTATGTGTGGTCACCGCGGCCCAGCGCCTCGCCATGGCCCACCGCACCTTTTCCACATGAAATATCTCACCGCCAACAAAGGTCTTTTCTGCACGGCGCCCGTGAGGCCCGCGACCTGACCCTGGAGACTGACCTGTGAACAAAACCACCGTGCGCCTGCTGATTGTCGGATTGATCGGGGCGGCGATCACGTCGTATTTCGCGTTCGATCTCGGGCAGTACTTAAGCTTTGATGCGCTGAAAGCGCAGCGCGATGCGCTGTCGAGCCGGGTGGAGGCGAACCCGGGTCTGGCGCTCGGCATTTTCTTTGTGGTTTATGTACTGGTCGCCGCGCTATCCCTCCCTGGCGCGGCGATCATGACGCTGGCCGGCGGAGCCTTGTTCGGTCTTACCCGCGGCACAATCGTGGTCAGCTTCGCGAGCACCATCGGGGCGACGCTGGCGTTTCTGGCGGGCCGCTTCCTGTTCCGCGACACGGTTGAAGCACGGTTTGGCAACCGTTTGAAGACGCTCAACGCCGGCGTGGAACGCGAGGGCGGATTTTACCTGCTTGCGCTGCGGTTGGTGCCGCTGTTTCCGTTTGTCGTCGTCAATCTGCTTGCCGCGCTTACGTCGCTTCGGACGACCACGTTTTACTGGGTCAGCCAACTCGGCATGCTGCCCGCCACCATCGTGTATGTGAACGCCGGCACCCAGCTCGCACAGATTTCTTCGCCCGGCGACATTTTGTCCCCGTCACTGTTTGGTGCGTTTGCGTTGCTTGGCATCCTGCCACTGATTACCCGATCCATCCTGAACGCGGTGCGATCACGCCGCACCACGGCGCATTTCACCAAGCCCAAGTCCTACGACTACAACCTGCTGGTGATCGGCGGCGGATCGGCCGGGCTGGTCACCAGCTACATCGCCGCCGCCATCAAGGCGAAGGTCGCCCTGATTGAGCGTCACAAGATGGGCGGCGAGTGTCTGAACACCGGCTGCGTGCCGAGCAAGGCGTTGTTACGTACGGGCAAACTGCTCGCCGACGCGCGCGACAGCAAATCGCTGGGCGTTCGCAAAATGACCGCCGAAGTGGATTTCGCCGACGTCATGGACCGCGTGCACAACGTGATCGAGGAAATTGCACCGCACGACTCGGTGGAACGTTACGAAGGCCTCGGCGTCGAGTGCATTCAGGGCGATGCAAAAGTGGTGTCGCCGTGGGAAGTCGAGGTCGACGGCAAACGGTACTCCGCCCGCGCCATCGTGGTCGCTACCGGGTCACAACCGGTGGTGCCACCGATCCCCGGCCTCGACAACATTGAGTACCTGACGAGCGACACGCTGTGGTCGCTGCGGGATCAACCCGAGAAGCTGGTGGTGCTTGGCGGCGGACCGATCGGCTGCGAGTTGTCTCAGGCGTTTTCACGCCTCGGCAGTCAGGTCACCACCATCGATATGAACGATCAGCTGCTCGGTCGTGAAGACGCTGATGTGGCCGAGATTCTGCAGCGTGAACTCAGCGAGCGCGACGGCATCCATCTGGCGCTCGACACCAAAGCCGTGCGCGTTGAAGGCGACGGCGCCGCGGGCGTGCTCGTTTGCGAGCAGAATGGCGAAGAGGTCCGTTTTGAATTTGATCGACTGCTGCTGGCCCTCGGCCGCAAGCCCAATGTGGACGCGGCTGGACTGCGCGAACTTGGCGTCGCCATCAACGATCGCGGCGCGGTGGATGTGGATCCGTTCCTTCGCACCAACTTCCCGAGCGTATCGGTTTGCGGCGATCTGGCCGGCCCCTTCCAGTTCACCCACGTGGCCGCGCATCAAGCCTGGTACGCGGCGGTGAATTCGCTGCTCAAACCGTTCTGGTCATTCCGCACAGACTACTCGGTTATTCCGTGGTCGACCTACACCGAACCCGAGATCGCTCGGGTGGGATTGTCCGAAACGCAGGCCGCTGAAGAAGGCGTGGACGTGGAGGTCACGCGGTACGACATCGGCGAGCTGGATCGCGCCATCACCGACGGATCTGCCCAGGGTTTCGTGAAAGTGCTGACGCCGCCCGGCTCGGATCGCATTCTCGGCGCAACCATTGTCGGCCCCCACGCCGGTGAGCTGATTGCGGAGTTTGTCCTTGGCATGAAACACAAGCTGGGACTGAACAAGATACTCGGCACCATTCATATTTATCCCACGCTGATGGAGGCCAACAAGTACGCGGCCGGGGCGTGGAAGCGGGCGAATGCGCCGGAGGCCGCGTTGCGGTGGTTGGAGCGGTTTTTTGCTTGGCGGCGGTGACGCTCAGAAGCGATCAATCGGTTTTTCGCTGACCACTACGAATGTTCAGAAACTGAGCCTGAACCCAGGCGTCGGGTTCGGCAGATAGACTCGATGCCTTAATACATCGCGCTGTTCAGCGTGAACCCCGTGCCATTATTCTTGTCACACGATCTGGATCTCCGACCGGGACATTGATGGCATACGCGTATTAATGAAAACTCCCCCGAAGTGGGCCGTTGCTTTGGTCCTCGCCTTATCCGCCGTTGGCTTCGTTGCCACAAGTATGTGGCTGGACTCCGGGTACCCCAGGAGTTATTTCACCTGCCGTGGCGACGTGAGTCTTGATTCGCTGATACAGGTCTGCCGCGACCGACGCAAAGTTCAGCTCGCCAGGCAGTTTCTGCTCATCCCGATTGTTCTATCCGCATTAGGCCTATATGCGCGCCATCTGGAGAATGAGGCAGCCAGAAAAGAACGCAGGCGACAGTATTGCGCGCAGACGCAGAAAGCATGGGCGGAACGCGTTCGGCTCGAGGGCGGAATCCTCATACCAAAGTTGATTGAGGCGCTTTTGCAAACACTTCCTGATGTCGAGTATTCCGTCATAGAAAACGATCAGGTGCTCGAAATTCCGGCAACCTCAGACAATATCGGCCCCATCCGCGTCTATGATGGCTTGGAGGAGCTAACGGCCTACATTGGCGCTGTGCACCACAGACACATCGGTCTTTGGGGGGAGTATGGCAAGACCGACGAGGGACGGACTGACATTGCCAAGACAACAGCCGAATTTATTGCGCAGATCATCAACGAGAAAATCGGCTTCTACGATGTTCCGGACAGAGGGGGCGGATTTGTTGATCTTGAGTCCGTCGACGACAGCCTCGAAGACACTGTCGGTGACACGCCGGTGTGGGTCTGGTCGGGCAAGCGAGCCGCGATGCCTTGGCAATCGCGCGTTCACCCGCCCTCAGTTTAGGGTATCGGGCTGCCGCAGAGCACACTCAATAAAAAGCTCGCTACGCCGCTACTGGCCATGTCCTCGACCAACGGCCCCGTGAAGAAGTACGCAACTCCGAGCCGGCCAACATCCAAAAAATTTGTTTTGCAGTTATTACTAAAGCCGCCTTCACAGGCGTTTCCATACCCATCACTATCGTAATCAAACTGCTCTATATTCGACAGTGATAAACAGACTTGTTTGCACGCTGGATACAAGGAAGTCTCGGCTGGTCATAAAGCATCCTTGCGCATTGACCTATTGCCACCAAGAGCGATCTTTCTCACGAGGAAACAACTTCTTTGTGATGCGCAGACCACGCTCGATAAACCGAGCGAGCCCACCGCTCGACCAAAACACCATGCTCGGCCGCATCCACGGCCGGCAGTACATCACTAACAACAACATTGCCCAATGAAGGGGGCGGCACCAGCCGTTCAAACGACGCCTTGCGCTTCACAACATCCTTGCGGATGTCAGAGAGCGAATGGAGGGGCGCGCCACGATCAAAGTACGCCACCAGACTGGCCAGATGCACATGGACCGACGAGATCGACTGCGGATCATCGCCACCGGGGTGTTGCAATGCGTACGCGTCCACAGTGAGCGGATGGAACCGCATGAAGGCGGGATCGCCATACTCACGGGCGAGTAACTCGCCGTACGCCGCCCAGCAGCCGGGGGATGAGCGCATATAGCGATGCGTCGCGCTGCCGGGCGCAATCGGCGTGCATGCACCGCATGAGAAACAGATTTCAGTTTCGGACGAAGACGGAAAGTGATGAAGGGTCAAACGATTGAGAGCGCTGTTCTTCACGGCCCAGCAGCCGGCTCTGGCGCCAGTTTGTCTGCAAGATCGCGCTCAATCTCATCGAGCAGAGCCGGCTTGCCGGCAAGCATGACCCACGCTTGCGCGGGTTCTGACTGGCAGTCCACCGCTTCCGAACACGACGCCGCTTCAACCTGCGGGTTAAACGTCGCCGCGAAATAAGCCTTCTGCGCACGCGCGCGGGCACGTTCTTCCGCTGCGCGCCGCTGAGCACGTCCGGCATCGGCGCGCGCCCGCTCAATGCGCACGGTCGCCTCATTGCAGTTGGCCTGCGGGTTCAACTTTCGGCACGCTTGCTGCGCTCTTTCAACTTCAGAGGGTCGACCGATCGCCGAGTCCACGGCTAGGTCGGCTAGCCCAACGACGACCGCCCGGGCAACGTCAGAGCTGCTTTGCTTCAACTGACCCTGCGTGCAGCCTGAAAAAAACAGGGCCAGACCGGATAAGAAAATCACCCTTTCGACGCTCATGTTCTCTCCAATTCGGCCGGCCTACTCAGGCGCATTCAATTTTGCGAGCAATTCAGAGGTATCGATGACGGCAACGTGCTCGTCCACCCCGTCTGTGTAATGCACGCTGATCGACTGTGGCGATGGCGTGATCGGGAAAAAGACACACATCGGCTTGGTTTCTCCGGCATCGACCTCCAAGGGGAAAAGCGTCTGTCTGGCGCCAAGCTCTCTGGCGACGTCTCTCTGGTCGTTTTTTCGCTCGGCGGCAGACCTGAGTAGCACCGGTGCAGCGGCGAACGGCGCAAATAGCGCCAGCGAACTCGTCGTCGAGCCCGTGAAAATAAAAGCGGCTCCCGCTTCGTTAAAAATCCCGTACAAAAAGGCGTATGCACTGGCGACTGACGTCGCATAAGCACCTGCGTCATAAAGCGCATCCCCACCAGCACCAGGCCGAACTTTTTGACCTTCGCCACCGAGTCGACGCGCGACCTGTTTCGTGCCACGGACCAGTCCTTGGTAGCTACCGCGCCGGATGATCTCCTCACCCACAACATCGTTCAACCGAACGTCGGTAATTTTCCAAGGACGATCGGACGCGTTTGAAGCCTGAATCAAATACTCATCCCAGTGCGCATTCTGCGCCCACGCGCCCGGCCCATTCCGAATCACGACCCAGTCCAACGCCACCACCATCTGATTGTCGGCGGTCACCGCCAGCGGCCCTGCCCGCTCAATGACCTTCGGTTCGGATCGCACACTGGTGGCGCCACCGCACCCTGCAAGCAAAGCCATTACGACGGATGACAACATCAGCCGGCTAGTCCACATGATGTTCTCCCTGCGATTCGACAACCGGCGCCACCGCCACACGCGTTTGTATTTCCGCCGTGACGCGTTTGGCGACCGCCTTGGCACCCGCATTCATCAGTGAATCCACCGACTGCGACAGGGACCAGACGCCCCCACCCACCAGACTGTAACGATCCACCACGATGGTACCGATCATATCCGACGTGGCGCCGTCGCGGACGCGCACGACCGCTTCGAATTTAACTTTGCCGGCAAACCAGGGAATGGCCAAACGCAATAACGGGTTGCCGGGTTTAAGCGTCAGGATGTCGCCCTCGATCACAATGTCGCTCGCAGTGGGTTCACGGTCGCGGTCAACGCGTGCAAACCGTTCCTCAGACGCGACGTAGAATTCGATCTTGTCGGCGAATTCATCCGCGCGCTGTGCGACCTCGGCCTCATACAGCGCTTTCTTGTCGCTGTCGGCATCTTTGAACCGCCGGCCTTCGGTGGCTCGATCGTTAAACTCGCCGATCACAACGCCGGTGTAGGCGCCAAGATCCGGAGCGTCGCCGCTACCGTCGCGCGCCTCCATTGGTGTGGTCGTACCGCACGCCGACAGCGCACACACAAAAAAAGCGGCAAGCGCGATGCGCGTGGCACGCCGCTTGCCGCTTTGGAGCACCGACCGCTGTCGGCCGCTTTGAAATAGGGTCATCGAGAATCCCTGCTTTTCCGATGCGTCACGTTATTTGCACTTAGTGTGACACGGAAAAGATCACGAAAGTTTTAAGCAATCCTCAAGCCGTTGATTTTACCTTGAATACAACTTTAACGCGCCTGCAAAACGGCCGCCGGCCGCGTACGCGAGACCTTGATGACCTGCGCGGTCGTCAAAAGCCAGGTAATGCCAAGCGCGGCAACCCCCGCCCCCACAAAGAGCCCCCACGACAGATCCACCCGATACGCAAAGCCCGACAGCCAGCGCCCGGCCAGCC
>JBCCMA010000114.1:0-11508 GCA_039026595.1 Pseudomonadota bacterium | reverse complement strand
CTGTTGGCATCCCGGCGTTCCTCGGTGGAGTGGCCCTTATTTCGTTTACGGTCCACTTCGCCATTCTCGAACACACGACCTGGTTCCGCGCCTTTTTCGGCGGCTGAGCGCCCGGCAGCGGGTTGGTCATCAGGACGGGCCGCCGTTGCGGTGCCGTCCGGGCAGAGCGCGTCCGCGAAAACAATCGCGCGCTTTCGCCATTACTTACTATTCGCGGGGCCTGAGTCAGTCGGACCTCAAGGAGAGGTATCATGTTTACAGTCGTGCGTATGTACGATTCTGGAGAAAACGCGCAAGCGGCTCTCCAACTGCTGACCGACAACGGTATGGGCCGCGAGCAGGTCACCCATTTCTCACCTGACTCTGATGATGCGGCCGCTGCGCTCCTGCGCGCCGTGCACCAAGGCCTTCTCCCCGGACGCTATAGCAAAACGTGCCTCGCTGCCTTGGAGGCAGGGCACCACGTCGTAGCCGCTCAACCATTGTTCGGAAAAGCCGCCAGAGCAACCGCTTTGATGGACCGCTGTCATCCGGTAAACACCGATCGGCTGGTTGAGTATGAGTACAGCAACAGCGGCCCGGTGTTATCCAACATGCTTGGTTTGCGCACGCTGAGTCGTCGCAAGCACATCATGACGTCCGGCGTGTCCCGAGGGTGGACGTTTTCGGGCACGCTTGGCATCAAGACGCTGACCAAGGGCGCGACACCTTTGTCATCGCTGCTTGGCTTAAAAACACTAACAACGCCCAAATCAAAGTCACGGAGCTTTGGTTTTCCTCTGCTGTCACGCCGGGGCACGGTGTTTGGTTTTAACGCGATCAAACGTGAGGACCCGGAACGCTTTGACAGTTTCGGCATTCCGCTGATTTCGAAAGAACCGACGCCGCTGTCATCGCTGCTTGGTCTCAAGGTTCTTTCAAAGGACGACTGACCGGTAAAGGCTGCGATCTCCGACCGCTGTCGGTAAGGGGCGTTTCTTCACGGAGACGCACACTTTGCATTCGCTCGGACATCGCATCGTCAGACTGTGGGTCGAACTCGGCCCGCGGTATATGCCCTTTGCGGACATTACGACCCCTGACCTTAGTCTGGCCCGGTTGTTGCGCCTGTCGCTTTTCCAGGTGTCGGTCGGCATGGCGCTTGTCTTGCTGGTGGGCACACTCAATCGGGTCATGATCGTCGAGCTGGGCGTGCCGGCCGGTCTGGTTGGCATCATGCTGGCGCTTCCGCTGGTCTTTGCGCCGTTTCGAGCGTTGATCGGTTACCGCTCCGATACCCATCGTTCCGCGCTGGGCTGGCGTCGCATACCGTTTATCTGGAAGGGCACGCTGCTTCAGTTCAGCGGTTTTGCGATCATGCCATTCGCACTACTTGTCCTGGCCGGTCAGGGACAATCGGGCACGTTGCCCGTTTGGGTCGGCCATTCCTCTGCAGCGCTGGCGTTTTTGCTGGTGGGAGCAGGCGTGCATACGGTCCAGACCGCCGGGCTTGCACTGTGCACTGATCTGACCCCGCCAACCTCGCATGCGCGGGTTGTCGGGCTCATGTACATCATGCTGTTGCTTGGCATGATCGTCAGCGCCATGTTGTTCGGGTGGGTTCTCGAGGATTACTCCTCGGGCCGCCTTATCCAGGTGGTTCAGGGTGCCGCCCTGGTAACCTCTGTCCTGAATCTGGTGGCGATGTGGAAACAGGAAGCGCGCAATCCGCTGCGCGGCAAACCGCAGCCGGAAAAGGATCCGACCTTTGCCGAGGCCTGGCGGACGTTTTGCGACGGGCACGATGCCGTGCGCCGGCTTGTTGTCGTTGGTCTTGGCACGATGGCTTTTGGTATGGCCGACATTCTTCTGGAGCCCTTCGGCGGACAGGTTCTCCATCTCAACGTCGCCACCACGGCGAAATTGACCGCGCTTTTGGCCGCCGGTGGCCTTTTCGGCTTTGCCTATGCCGCGTTCGCATTGGGCCGAGGGGCGGACGCCTATCGCATGGCGCGCAATGGAGCGCTGATCGGTCTGCCCGCGTTTGGGCTGGTGATCCTGTCTGCACGGATTGACGCGCCCGCTGTGTTCCTGCTCGGAAACGTGCTGATCGGATTCGGAGGTGCCCTGTTCGGGCACGCGACGCTGACATCCTGCATGAATCGAGCGCCAGCCAGTCAGGCCGATTTGGCACTCGGAGCGTGGGGGGCGGTGCAGGCGACGGCTGCGGGTGTCGCTATGGCATTAAGCGGGACTACGCGCGATGTCACCAACGCGTCGCTTGGCGGTATTCGAACAGCTTTCGGCTTCACCAGTGAGGCGGCTGGCTACATTTCTGTTTACACGCTCGAGATTGTGCTGCTTGTGGTCACGGTCCTTGCGGTTTTGCCACTGATACGCCAAAGCAGCACTGGATCGGCGACGCCAGAAGCGCTGCGATCCTAGGGGCGCCGTTGTGGGCAAACGCGATGTACTCCAGTACCCGGATCCACATCTTCGCGTGCCATCTGCGCCGGTCTCTCAGTTTGATGCGGCGCTTTACTCGCTTGTCGATGACTTGACGGAGACCTTTCTGGCCGGACCGGGTATCGGGCTAAGCGCGCCTCAGATCGGTGCGGCACGACAGGTTGTGGTGATCGACGAGTCGGAGTCGCGCACAGAGACCTGCGTTTTTATCAACCCGCGTATTGTTGATCGCAAGGGCATTTGCCTGGTTGAGGAACGCTGCCTGTCCGTGCCGGATTTTGCCGGCGTCGTGCGTCGCTCGCCAGAGATCACGGTTGTGGCGGACGACGTGCATGGCAATCGAGCGAAGCATGAACTCAGCGGCATGACCGCCGTATGTATGCAGCACGAAATTGATCACCTGAACGGCACGCTGTTCGTAGACCGGCTTTTCTGGTGGCGCAGGCTTTGGTTTCAGCACACCACACGGCGGCGACGAACGTCCGCCCACGTTTGACATGGCCTGCCCCAAAAAGAAAACCCCGCATCAAGGCGGGGTTTTCGTCGTCAAGTTGCGTTAATTGTCGGGATCAACCTGTCGCCAGTAGGTGCGTGTCGGGAGGTTCAGAGTGCCTGTGTCGCAGGCATGCACACCGGCCTGGCACTGAACCTGAATCCCTGCATTCTGCGGCTCCTCAAATTGGCAGTCGTCGCCGTCGCAGCTTTGCTGGTTCGGGTCGTCGGGGTCGAACGTGGCGTTCGGGCACGACGGACCAAAGCAACTGTCCAGCTCCTCACCGGTATCGGGCGGAGCGCCGAACAGGAACGTTACTTCTGGCGGAATGCCCGCCTTGGGCAGGACGTCCTGCACTACGCGTCCGGTGGTCAGATCAATCTTGTACAGCTGACCGGTTCCCACCGCCGGAGCACACGGGTTGTTATCCGGCGCGCTACCCGGCTTGTAGGTGGTGTAGAACGCCGTGTTGTTGAACACGCGAGAGCGTGCCAGTGACTTCTCACCGGTCAACGTCAGGGGGAACTTGAAACCGGCGGCCCCGGAGGGAACCGGCAGGCTCTGCGCGGCGTCCAGCTCGAACAGGTCGCCGGGCCGAATGTCGTAATCATAGTCGCCACCGTCGTCACCGAGTACTTCGAACGGCTTGTAGTCACGCACGCCGTAGAGGTAATCGTTGATTTGCGTTTCCAGCGGGGCCGCCCGGAACCCGGATGAAAGGGTCACGGTGAGGAAGCTGCGGCCGTTGTCATTGCCGAGCGCAACATCAGGGGCGTAATAGAAGCGGCGCAGGTTCTGGCGGCCACCCTCCGCTGTGCCGCCCAGTTCCGCAATGACGCCACCGGTGATCCGGAAACGGTCCTCGTTGTGCACGTCCAGACGGAACAGACGCCCGAGGATATCCACCGCGTACATCCGATCTACGGCGCCGTCAAAGTCGAGGTCGAGCGCGCGGATGCTGCTCGGAATCGCGTTGACCATCTCGCTGATGCGTGTGTTGGCGTCATCGTTGCTGATCACCCAGATTTTCTCCTTGGTCAGCGCGTCGATGATGTAAATGGCGTTGCCGTAACTGTCGCCGCCCGGTGACGTCCGGCTGTCCTGCTCCGGGTGATAACCCGCACCGAAAATCAGGACGTCACGCATGCGCGGCGCTTCGGTCGTGCCGGTGTTGATCTTGGCAAGCTGCGGGGCCGACCAGCTTTCGCCCATCTCGTTGTGGTCGCTCTCGGTGAACTGCCACAACAGGCGCGGCGAGCGCGGCTGGGTCACATCGAGGGCGTACATGGAACGTCCGCCTCGACGCATGCCGGCGTAGATCACAACGCGATCGCCCGCGTCCACGCGGCCGTCGCCGCCGTCATCACGCCAGACAGCGATGGGTCCGTCCATGCCGTACCGACGGTTGCTGAGGCCAAGTTTCGGGTTCTCTGCCATGTACGGGATGTTCTCCCAGAGACGGCGGGGCATGAACGAGAAGAGCTCTTCGCCGCTCTCACCGTCCAGTGCGTGCAAATAGCCCTCGTTCGTGCCCATATAGATCACGGCGTCGACACCGCTGCCGCCGCCGTAGGTCACCACCACGGGCTTGGAGTGCAGCGGATCGCCCATTTCCTGACGTGCATCGGTGAAAGAGCCGTCACCGTCGCTGTCGTAGGCATCGATTCCGCCAGCCCAATCCAGCCAGCGATCCACCACATTGTCGTCCGCTTCGCGGGGCCACGGCGGGGTTCCGCCGGGCGTATACGGCACCGGACGACCCTCCAGTTCCTCACGCGCGGCCGGCGTGTTGCGATCCAGACGCACCAGCGCATTGCCCTCAGCGTCGGTCAGGACATTGCGGTAAAGCGAGAACTCGCCCGCCGCCCCGCCGGCCCGCACTGTGTCGCCGTCAGGCGCGTCAGACCAGTAGCTCCACGCCACCGGGATGCTGGGATCCGGATTGCCGACGCGGTCGCGGCCGTTGTAGAAAAACCCGGTGCTTGGGTTCACCGCAGGTTGCCCGTCCTGGCCGATGATGGTCAGTCCATCGTTGTCCTCGTTGGCGCGGAACCGGTAACGCTTGAGATTGCCCTGCCAGCGGTAGCTGTCGCGCGGCTGGAAAACGGTGAAGTACAACTCTTCCCGGTGGCGCGTGCGGTCAAACTCATTGACCGTGACCGCCGGCGCGGTAAAGCCGTTCACATCGTCCGCGACGTTATTGAAAATTGCGCCGAGCGCGTTGCGCAAAGTTTCAGCGTTGTCTGCCGGATAGTAGGCGCCACCGCCCGCATCCGCTGCCCGCTGCATAAACGGCGCGTCGATACCAAAGCCGATGAAGTGGCTCACGACATTTTGTCGGCCCGGGAGCTCTGAATTGAAGTCGTTACGGAACAGGAACTCAGCCAACTCGTCGAGGCACTCGCCGCCATCGCGGAAGCCGTCAGGGTTGGTGCAGTTGCGCGCCGTATGCTGCTGGTAGCGCGGATCGTTCAGAAGCGCCCGGATGACCGGCGTCCCGTTACGATCGCGAACGGGGAAGCCGTCGGTGATGTAGACCGAGTAGTTCCGTTGACACGCGCCGACCATCGGACTGTTGTAGAAATCGGTGCCCGGTACGAAGGAGGCGGGTACGGAGGGGCGTCGACGAATGTAATTCCGACCATTGCTGGCCCGATAGGATTCGTAGGAGTCCAGGCCGTAGAGTGCGCGCGCGCACATCCAGTAATAGGCCGACTCAAGAAACGTCTCTTGCAGCGGCGTCGTACCGGCAGCCGCCGTCAGATCCACTTCCCGGATCAGCGAGCTTCTCGACTGCGCGACCGGCGCCACCTCGTGTACGACCATGCCTCCGTCCGAGTAGCTGTCTCGGCTGCCGGCTCGAATGTCGTATTTCATGATCCCGATGTTCACGTCTTCCATGTTGCTGATGAAGTCCGTGGCTACGTCCTGAAGGATCTGTTGTCGGGTTCGGCGTTGGGGATCACTCCAGACACGCGAGCCCATGCTCCCGGATGAATCCAGGATCATGAGAACGTTGGGATGACTGCTGGGGTTGTTGGCGTCGTTCTGGCCGAAGAAGATATCGGTATCGTCGGCCAGCGCCGTCTGTCCAAAGCAGACGGTGAGCGCGCACAGAGCCGTTGCCAGCCGCACGCCCCGCATCTGCGAGTCGTTGCGATGTATTGCCATAATCGAAAATCCTGATTGAAGCGTTTCCAGTCGTGCCGATGGCGGGTCAAGCTGTCGGCGTGCGGAGGTCAGGCCGCACGTAAAAGGATATCGTCGGCCTCTCGCAATGCACGGGAATAGCGATGGGCACGGTGGCCTTGCCGATAAACGGTGATACGGCTTGACTATCGTCAAACCCGATTGCTGCGCATGCGCAATTGCGTGGAATCAAAGGGGCTTAAATAAACAAAAACGCCCCGGACAAAGCGGGGCGTTTTCACTTATGTTGATCGGGTTAATCGTCTTCGTTTAATTGCCGCCAGTAGGTCCGGGTTGGCCGTTGCAACTGCCCGGTGTCGCAGCTTTGCATACCGGCACGGCACTGTACCCGCGTACCCTCATTCTGCGTTTCCTGAAAACCGCAGTTCGGATCGCCCGCCGGGCAATTTGGCGGCGGGTTGTTGGCTGGATCGGTGGGGTCAGACGGGCAGCCTCGACCGAAGCAGTTGTCGATGCCTTGTTCACCTTCGGGTGGCTGGCCGAACAGGAAGGTGACCTCGGGCGGAATGCCCGCCTGGTTTAAGCCGTTGCCGACCACTTCGCCGGTGATCAGGTCAATGGTGTACACCGAACCACTGCCCACGGCCGGTGCGCAGGGCTTGTTGGCCGGCGCGCTTCCCGGCTTGTAGCTCGTGTAGTACGCCACGTTGTTGAATATGCGCGACCCTGCCAGTGATTTCTCTCCGGTCTGCGGAAGGTCATAGCGGAATCCCGGTGCACCCATGGGCACCGGTGTTGGGCTGGTGCCGCTCAGGACCACGAGGTCCTGATGCCGTATGCCATAGTCACTGTAGTCCGCCGGGTCCTCGCCCAGGATTTCGAACGGCCGATAGTCACGCACCGCATAAAGTTGATCGTCAATATTGGTGCCGAGCGGTTTGGCTCGAAACCCGGATGACACCGTGATGTTCAGAAACGAGCGGCCGTCCGCCTGGCCCACGGCCACATCGGGCGCGTAATAGAAGCGTCGTACGTTCTGGCCGCCTCCTTGCGCCGTTCCGCCGAGTTCGGCGATGACGCCGCCGGTGATGTCGAAATCCGTTTCATTGTGCATGTCAAACCGGAACAGACGACCAACCACGTCGATGACGTACATCCGGTCCACCGCACCGTCCAGATTCAGATCAATGGCGCGGACGGCGCCCGGGATGCTGTTGACCATGTTCCCCACATTGGTATCCGCTCCACCGTTGCTGATGGTCCAGATACGCTGTTTGGTTTCGGCATCGATGATGTAGATGACGTTGCCATAGGCATCGGCGGAGGCATTGGTCTTGGCGTCCTGTGACGGGTCATAGCCGCCGGCAAAAATCAGAACATCGCGCATGTTGGGCGACGCGGTGGTGCCAGTGTTCAGCTTGGCGCGTACCGGCTTGGACCAGCTTTGGCCCATGCGCCCATCGTCGGCATCGGAGAAGCTCCACAGCAGGCTCGGGTTGCGCGGGTTGGTCATATCCAGGGCGTAAAGGGCGCGGCCACCACGACGCATGCCAGCGTACACAATCACTTTATCGCCGTTGTCGATTCGATCGTCGCCGCCGTCGTTGACCCAGACAGTAATAGGACCGTCCATGCCGTAGCGACGTTTTTCCACACCCAGCCGCGGGTTCTGAGCGTAGTAAGGGATGTTCTCCCATAGCCGTCGCGGCATAAACGAAGAAAGCTCGGAGCCGTTGCGCGCGTCGAACGCGTGCAGATAGCCTTCATTGGTGCCAAGGAAAACAACGGTCTCCAACCCGCCTGCACCGCCACCGTAGGACACGATCGTGGCTTGAGAGTGAAGCGGGTCACCCATCGCTTGCCGTGGGTCGGTGGTCGATCCGTCTTCATCGCCGTCAAACGCGTCGATGCCGGCGGCCCAGTCAAGCCACTGGTCGACGACAGCATTGCTGGCACCGGTTGTGCCTGCGCCGGGATCAACCGGAATGGGCCGGCCGACAAGCGCACTTCGCATGGCGCCATTCTTGCGGTTAACAGACAGAAGTACGTTGCCACCCGAATTCGTGACGATGTTGCGATTGCCTGTGAATTGTTCGGCGGCGCCACCGCGGGTAACGTCATCGCCGTCCGGCGCGCTCGACCAGAAACTCCATGCCGTGGGTACGCTCGGATCGGGTTCCCCATCGGCGTCTTTGCCGCTGTAGAAAAAGCCGGTTGCCGGATTCACGGCCGGCTGGCCATCCTGACCAAAGACGGTCATGCCCTGGTCGCCAGTGTTGGGCGCGAACCGGTAGCGTTTCAGATTGCCGTCCCATCGGAAACCGTCGCGCGGCGCAAAGGTGGGCAGGTAGATCGCATCGCGGTGGCGCGTTCGATCCAGATTGTTGAGCGACACCGACGGTGCGGCGAAGCTGGTCGCGTCCTCGGCCACGGTATTGAAGATCGCGCCGAGTGCTTCGCGCAGCGACTCCGCCGTGCTCGCGGTGTAATACTGGCCGCCGCCGGACGCTGCCGCGCGGCGAAGGAACTGACCGTCCAGAGCGAAGCCGATGAAGTTGCTGACGACGTTTTGCTTTCCCGGAATACTGGCGTTGAAGTCGTTCTCGAACAGAAATTCGGCCAGTTCATCGAGGCATTCGCCACCGCCGCCAAGCCCGTCCGGGTTGGAGCAGTTCCGTGCGCTGTGTTGGCTGTAGCGAGGGTCGTTCAGAAGATTGCGAATCAGGTCCGTCCCGTTGCGGTCGCGCGTGGGGAAGCCGTCCGTAATCATCACCGAGTAATGACGTTGGCAGACGCCGATAATCGGAGAGCGATATCTGTCCGTTCCGGGGACGAGCGAGTTGGGATCGGAGGGGCGCGGTTGTCGACCGCCTCCAACAATGGACTCAATCGAGTCGCGCCCGTACAGCATGCGCTCGCCCATCCAGTAATAAGCGGATTCAAGATAGGTTTCCTGGAGGGGCGTCCATCCGCTGGCCGCCGTCGCGTTAATTTCTCCGATCAGGCCGCCACGTGATGTATTGACCGGGGCGACTGCGTGCACAACCATGCCGCCTTCAGCCAGAAAGTCGCCGTCGCCCTGGCGGGTGTCGAACTTCATGATGCCGACGTTCACGTTATCGAGGTTATTCAGAAAGTCGCGCGATACGTCCTGAAGCACCTGCTGTCGCGTTCGCCCGAGCGGGTCGCCTCCGACGCCGCTGCGCATGCTGCCGGACGAGTCCAGAATGAGAATCACGTTGGGGTTGGTGGCGATATCGCCGCCATTATTGCGACCGAAGAATACCTCGGTGTCATCGGCTACGGCGGTCTGACCAACGCACAGCGTGAAGACGCTGCACAGTATGGCTGTCCGCCAACCGGCGCGCCATGACGAGGATGTCTGATGCTCTGACATGTCGACTCCTGATTTTTCTCGCGCATCCGAGCGCTTTTGTTATGTCGATGTTGCGGAGCCGGGGTAAGTGCTCCGAGACGCAAAGTCTACGGCGGCGAGTGGCCATTGCACTCGATTAGCGACAAACACAAGAGCGGTTCCGACGGGCGGTGCCCAGTCGGAACTATCGTCAAACAAAAATTAGGCGCGCTGCGCGGACCGATCTACAGCGTGGGGAATATGACGATTACAAAGTGTGAATCACGTCACACTAGGCTTGCTCACCAGGGCAGCGTGTCGCCATTGGCGTGGAAAAACTGACCTGTGTTGTCCATAGACACCCAGTCAATGCGATCCACAATGTTGCCCGCGGCTTCATCTGCGTTGACCAGGCCTTCGCCACCGGTCATGTCGGTGCGGACGTAGCCCGGATGGATGAGACTGACTGCGATGCCTTCGTCGGCCAGATCGTGGGCGAGGGACCGCCCGATCATGTTGACCGCGGCTTTCGATGCGCGGTAGCCGTACTGCCCACCGGACGTATTGTCCGCCATGGATCCCATACGACTGGTTACGATGATGACCTTGCTGCCTGTTGCCAGAGCAGGCTTCATAGCGAGGGTGAGGTTGAGTGGACCGAGGGCATTAACGTCAAACTGCGTGCGCATACGCTCGATACCCTCGTCATCGAGCGAATCGAGTCGGTCAGGAAAAAGCACGCCGGCGTTGTTGATCAGAATATCCACACGCGGTAGCTCGACTTGCCGGATCAGTGTGGTCAACGATGACCGAACGGTGACATCAATCCCTTCAAGTACCTGAACGCCGAGCCGGTCCAGTTGCGCGCCAGCTGTCCGGCAAAGTGCGACTACATGGTCGCCGCGATCTCTAAAGCGGCGGCACAATTCAAGACCAATACCTCGGTTGGCGCCGCTGATAACAACGTTCCGGGTCATGCGGTCAAAATGTCGGCCGCGCGTTCGGCGATCATAATGGTCGGCGCGTTGGTGTTGCCACTGACCAGACGCGGCATGATCGAGGCGTCGGCGACGGTCAGATCGTCAACGCCGTTCACATTCAGCGTGGGTGACACCACCGCGCCGGCGTCTGCGCCCATGCGGCATGTGCCCACCGGGTGATAAATGGACTCGGATCGGCGGCGGATAAAGTCGGCGAGCGTATCGTCGTCATCCGACAGCGTTTCCGCATACACCGAGCCGTCGGCCCAGCCCGTGAAAGCGGGTTGCTCGAAGATCTCGCGTGAGAGTTTGAGTGACTCGACCATCAGCGCCAGGTCATCCGGATGGCTCAGGTAATTGGGGCGCAAGGCCGGGTGCGCTTTTGGATCGGCGGACTTGAGCGTCAGCGTGCCGCGGCTCTTGGGCCTTAGCACACACGCGTGCAGCGTCATGCCGTGTCCCGGCACGTGCCGGCGCCCGTGATCCTCAAGTTGCGCGGGCAGGAAGTGGAGCTGGATATCGGGTCGACCGTCCTCGTACAACCGGCTGGTCAGGAAGCCGCCCGCTTCTGCTGCGTTGCTGGAACCGGGCCCATCGCTGGTCACCAGATACCGAATTCCGGCGGCAAGTTCCTCGAGCGGATTGAAGTCATAGGTGTCCTTGGTTTGCGAGGAGTACATCGAACAAATATCCAGATGATCCTGCAGGTTCTGTCCGACCTCCGGTTGGTCCACAACGACGTCGATCCCGTGCTTGCGCAGGTGATCGGCCGGGCCGACGCCGGAGAGCATCAACAGTTGCGGCGAATTAATCGCGCCGCCACACAAAAGGACGCGTCCGGCCGAGACATCAAAGGGCACGCCGTCGCGTTGTCCCGATACCCCCCGCCCGCGCGTGCCGTCAAAGTTGACCTTGTGCACGAGTGCATGCCGCCACGTCGTGAGGTTGCTGCGATGGCGCACGGGATGGAGGAAGCCGACCGCCGTGCTGCAGCGACTGCCCTTGCGTTGGGTCACGTGAGATGGGCCGACCCCGGCCTGCGTGGCACCGTTGAAGTCGCCGTTTGCCGGGTGTCCGGCCTGCTG
>JBCCMA010000113.1:0-11519 GCA_039026595.1 Pseudomonadota bacterium | reverse complement strand
GTGGTGTTGGCTCGCCGAATCCTTCGAGCTCGCGCCGCCAGTACTGCTCGGCCTGCGCGGCGTCTTGCTCTTTCAGCCAATTGACGTAACGGCCAAAGCCGGGGCGGGCGGGCAGGTCGACGCGCTCGCCCCGAAACACCTGTTCGTATGCGGCATCGACGTCGCCAAAGAGCGTCGTAAGACACCAGCGGTCCATCAATAAATGGTGCGACGTCCACAGTACGTACCACTGGCGCGGCCCGACCCGCGCGACGTGGAGCCGCATCAGAGGCGCGCGCTTCGGATCGAAACCGTCGCGCCGATCGGCATCACGGAGTGCATCGAGGGAAGCGCGCGGGTCCGTATGGTCCCGCCAGTCGTGCAAATGAAATGGCAATTCCACGCGCTTGCGGACCACTTGCAGGGGGGTATCTGCCTTTCGCGCGACGAAGGCCGTGCGCAGCATGGGGTGATGATCCACAACAGCCTGCCACGCGCGCTTGAAGGCCTCGGCATTGAGATGACCAGACAGCTCGAAACCGAACTGCGTCAGCAGCCGGTCGCGTTCGCGATGAGCCGTTGTGTGCAACAGCATCAGCTGCTGCATCGGCGTCACCGGGTAGATGTCTTCCACGTTTTTCATGGCAGGCCGGGTATTTTTCTCATTCGCAGGCCGAAAGGCGCGGAGAGATGAGAAGTCCGGCGTACGGGAACGCTTGCGACGGTGCGCAATCCATGGTCGATCCTCTCCCCGCTCTCATCCTAGGCCGGTGGCGATCTAATGCAAGTAGAAGAGTGTTTCGAATCCTGTTCGGCGACATAAGCCACAACGGGGCACACAGAGCCTTTCCGTAGCCGCCGCAGACGCCTAAAATATAAGGTTTGGATACCCCGCCGGACGACACCATGGCCGCTACCACGATCAAATCGATTCTCGCCGGAGAGCACGCGCTCGACTCGGACGTCATCATCGAGGGGTGGGTGCGCTCACGGCGTACCTCGAAAGCCGGTTTTTCGTTCGTGCACATCAACGACGGCTCGTGTTTTGCGACGCTGCAGGCGGTGGCTGACGAGGCACTGTCCAACTACGATGACATCCAGAAAATTCAGACAGGGTGCTCGGTGCGGATCGAAGGCGTACTCGTCGAGTCAAAAGGGCGTGGCCAGGACACCGAGATCAAGGCCACAACTGTGGAGGTGGTCGGCTGGGTGGACGATCCGGACAGTTATCCGATCGCCAAGAAGCGCCACACCTTCGAGTTCCTGCGTGGCGTGGCGCACCTTCGGCCGCGCACGAACACCTTCGGAGCCATGGCCCGCGTTCGCAACGCGATTGCCCAGAGCGTTCATCAGTATTTTTCAGAGAACGGTTTCCTGTGGATCAACACGCCGATCATCACCGGCAGTGACTGCGAAGGTGCGGGCGACCTGTTCCGCGTCAGTAAGCTTGATCAGATCAACAAACCCTCTGACTTTGAGAATGACTTTTTTGGGCGCGAGACCTTCCTGACCGTGTCGGGTCAGCTGAATGTCGAGAGCTTCTGTTGCTCTCTCAACAAGGTCTATACCTTCGGGCCCACGTTCCGGGCCGAGAACTCAAACACGAGCCGACATCTTGCGGAGTTCTGGATGATCGAGCCAGAGATCGCCTTTGCCGATCTCACCGACAACGCACGGCTGGCGGAGGCGTTCCTGAAAGCGGTGTTTGCGGGTGTGCTCGAGCGCGTGCCGGACGACATGGCCTTCTTTGCCCAGCATGTTGATGAGAACGCCATCGAGCGGCTCAAAAAAGTCATCGACACGTCGTTTGAAATGTTGTCTTACACCGATGCGGTGGAGATTCTCAAAAAGAGCGGGCAGTCGTTTGAGTTTCCCGTGGAATGGGGCGTGGATCTGCAGTCGGAACACGAGCGGTTCCTGACCGAACAGCACATCAAGGGGCCGGTGATTCTTGTGGACTACCCGCAGGACATCAAGGCGTTCTACATGCGCGAGAACGACGATGGTCGAACCGTAGCCGCGATGGACGTACTGGTTCCGGGCGTGGGCGAGATCATCGGCGGCTCCCAGCGCGAGGAGCGTCTCGACGTGCTGGCGCCCAAATTGAAGGCAAAGGGGCTTGACGACGAGCTTTGGTGGTATCGTGATTTGCGGCGTTACGGCACCGTGCCCCACGCTGGTTTCGGTGCCGGGTTCGAGCGGCTGGTGTTGTACGTGACCGGTATGGATAACATTCGCGATGCCGTGCCGTTTCCGCGCGTCCCGAACAACGCGGCGTTTTAGTCCTACTGACGGGGAAGGTTGATCAAGGACCATCGCACAACGAGCCACAGTCCCCTCGGTGAGGTGCGTGCGTACCCCACGGAGTACGACCCGGGCCTGCTCTTCCCGATTCCGAGGATCAAGGCACGCGCCGATCTGGGGATCGAGGGCGGCTTGTCATTCCACGGCGAAGACATCTGGAACGCGTACGAGGTGTCGTGGCTCCTGCCCAACGGTGTGCCGTGCGCGCGTATTGCGACGCTCCGGTTTGCGTGCACATCGCCGAACATGATCGAAAGCAAGTCACTCAAGCTGTATCTGAATTCGATCAATAACGTTGAGTTTCGCAGCGATGCGCACGCCGCGGACACCATTGCAACGGACCTGTCGGCCGTGGCCGGCGCACCGGTAACGGTTGATCTGGTGCGTCCGTCGCTGTCGATGGGTCCCGACACGTCGGCGTGGGATGCCTGGTGCATCGACGATCCGACGGTCAAGATTACTGAATACGAGCGCGATGCGAGTCTGCTCGAAATCGATGAGGGCGGCGATCAGGTGGGTGCCACCGTTTATTCGAATCTTTTGCGCACCTGTTGTCCGGTCACCGGACAGCCTGACTGGGCCAGTATCCTGATCCGATACAACGGGCCGTGGATCAAGCATAAGGCGTTGCTTCGTTATCTGGTGTCCTTTCGGAATCACTCCGATTATCACGAGCACTGCGTTGAACGCATCTTTTGCGATCTCAAGGTCCGCTGCCGCACGCGAAGGTTGTCCGTGTACGCTCGCTATACACGTCGTGGCGGCCTTGACATCAATCCCTTCCGCAGCGATTTCGAATCGACGCCGCCCAACATTCGGCTCGAACGCCAGTAAGTCGATCACCTGTGGCGGACGAAGAACTGCAGGACTGGCTGGATGCTCTGGCGTCGTTGACCGCGCGGCACGGCGCGGAGCGCGCACGCGAAGTGCTCGATGCGGTGTATCAGGCGGCCAGCGAACCTCGGATCGGCTGGCAACCGCGGCCCGGCAGCCCCTATGTCAATACCATCCCGGCCTCTGATCAGCCACCGTTCCCCGGGGATCTGGCGATGGAGGAACGCCTCGCGTCGATCATGCGCTGGAATGCGCTGGCGATGGTGGCACGCGCCAATCGAGCCTATGGTGAACTGGGCGGGCATATCGCGAGCTACGCGAGCGCGGCCGATCTGTTCGAAGTGGGCTTCAACCACTTCTTCCGAGCGCCGTCCGACGACCACGACGGCGACCTCGTCTTTTTTCAGCCGCACTCGGCGCCCGGCGTGTACGCCAGGGCGTTCCTCGAAGGGCGACTGACCGCTGACGACCTCGCGCATTATCGGCAGGAGATCACGGCCAGGAACAACGGCGCGACGGGCCTCCCGAGCTATCCACATCCCTGGCTGATGCCGACGTTCTGGCAGTTCCCGACCGGCTCGATGGGCATCGGCCCGGTCAATTCTATTTATCAGGCGCGGTTCATGCGCTACCTGAGTCACCGCGGGCTCAAACAAACTGCTGGCCGGACGGTTTGGGGCGTCTTCGGCGACGGCGAAATGGATGAGCCGGAGAGTATGTCGGCGCTCACGCTGGCGGCGCGGGAACGCCTGGACAACCTCGTCTGGGTGATCAATTGCAATCTGCAGCGGCTGGACGGGCCGGTGCGTGGCAATGGTCGGATCATCGATGAACTGGAGTCGCTTTTTGCCGGCGCCGGGTGGCATGTAATCAAGCTCGTCTGGGGTTCGGACTGGGATGGCCTTTTCGCCCGCGACAAGGATGGTGCGCTGATGCGCGCGTTTGCCGGTACCGTCGACGGTCAGTTCCAGACCTTTGCGGCAAAAGACGGTCGCTACAACCGAGAGCATTTTTTTGGCCAGAACGACGCGCTGACCGCCCTTGCTCAGGGATTGACCGACGAGCAGATCGATCGTCTGAAGCGGGGTGGGCACGATCTGGTCAAGATCTATGCGGCGTACGCGGCCGCGCTCGCACACACCGGACAGCCCGTGGTGGTGTTGGCGCAAACCAAGAAAGGTTTCGGCATGGGTGAGGCCGGGCAGGGCAAGATGACCACGCACCAGCAAAAGAAGCTGGATCGCGACGCGCTGCTGTCGTTTCGTAACCGGTTCGATCTTCCGTTGTCCGATGACGACGCCGCGTCGCTCCGATTTTACCGTCCGGAGGCGGACAGCGCGGAGCTGGTTTATCTGCGCGAGCGTCGCGCGCAGCTGGGTGGCGTGCTGCCAGTACGCCGCACGCGTGCGACGTCCATTTCGATTCCGGATGTGGGGCAATACGCCGCGTTTGCACTGAGCGCCGACGGCAAGAATATGTCGACCACCATGGCGTTTGTTCGAATGCTGGCGTCGCTGCAACGCGCGCCCGAACTGGGTCCGCGGGTGGTGCCGATCGTCGCCGACGAAGCGCGTACGTTCGGGATGGCCTCGCTGTTCCGATCGCTCGGCATTTACTCGAGCGTGGGTCAGCAGTATGAACCGGAAGACATCGGTTCGATCCTGAGCTATCGCGAGGCCACCGACGGGCAGATTCTGGAAGAGGGCATCAGCGAGGCGGGCGCGATCAGCTCTTGGGTCTCGGCGGCGACCAGTTATTCGACGCACGGCGAGGCCATGCTGCCGTTCTACATCTTCTACTCAATGTTTGGCTTTCAGCGGGTGGGTGATCTGATCTGGGCCGCAGCGGATCAGCGCGCACGCGGGTTCTTGCTCGGTGCCACAGCGGGTCGGACCACCTTGAGCGGAGAGGGGCTCCAGCATCAGGACGGCAGCAGTCATGTACAGGCGGCGCTCGTGCCCAACTGCCGCGCGTATGATCCGGCGTACGCGGGTGAGTTGGCCATCATTCTGGACCACGGTATGCGTGTGATGCTGGATGAGCAGCAGGACGTGTTCTTTTACATCACACTGACCAACGAAAACTATGCGCAGCCGTCGTTTGATCCCGCGCATCGAGAGGGTGTGTTGCGTGGTATCTATCCTGTGACGGAAGGCGGCGAATCAGTGCAGGTACGTTTGCTCGGATCCGGTTCGTTGTTGCCAGAGGTGCTGGCTGCTGCACAGATTCTTGACGCGGACTTCGGCGTGTCCAGTCGCGTATACAGCGTGACGTCGTGGTCTGAACTCGCGCGTGATGCGCGATCGCATCAGCGCCGCGAGCGGCTGGGTCTTGTTGCCGACAACGAGCGCAGTTATGTCGCGCAGGTGCTCGACGGGCATGCACCGATTGTGGCGGCCACGGACTACGTGTGCGCGCTACCGCAGATGATTGCACCGTACGTAGACGCCCCGTTTGTGGCTCTCGGCACGGATGGTTTCGGGCGCAGCGATACCCGCTCGGCACTGCGGCGCTTTTTCGAGGTGGATCGGGGGCATATCGTGCTGCAGGCGCTGACCGAGTTGGCGCGGCGTGGCGAGGTCGACGAGGCGCTTTGCGCACGCGTCCGCGAGCATTATGACATCCGAACAGACGCGCCTCCTCCCTGGCAGCTCTGAGCATCACACCAACTGACGGCGCGAAAGCGTGTCGCCGCGTGGCCGGGCGCAACCAAATGTAAATTTGTGACGCCCAGTGATCGGGGCGTCGGTTTGGTCACAGACACCCGCGACCCGGGACAAGTAGTCTCCGCCTATGCTCCGCGTCGAATCATTTTCCCATGAAAGTGAGCGCACTGTTGCGCTGGCCAGACTGCTGAGCGCGGTCGCCGCAGCGATTGTGCTCTGGCGTCATTATGTGCAAAGCGGTGTGAGCAGCGCCTTGCACGACTCGATGCTCCAGTACGGCACGCTGCTGTATGGGGTCGGCTCGCTCGCGTTGCTGGCCGATGTTTGCGCGTTCCGTCGTGCGAAGCAGTCGCGCAATGTCCTCGGCATTGTGCTGGATGTGGCCGGTATCACGACCGGAATCTACCTGGCGCCAGGTCTGAGCGATCCGCTTGTGTTTTTCTACATGTGGAGCATGGTCGGCACGGGGATCTTGTTCGGCACACACTATCTCGCGCTGACCTCAACGCTATGCGTTGCCTGCTTCGTGGCCATTGTTGCCGCCAGCCCCCACTGGCAGGCTCAGCCAATGTTCGCCGCCACCATCCTTGCGATGCTGTTGTTCCTCGGGCCGTACCTCGCGGTGTTGCTTTCCAGGCTGCACGCCATACGACGTCATGTGCTGTGGCAGGCCGCCCACGATTCGCTTACCGGGTTACTCAATCGCCGCGCGCTGCTGGACGCGCTAAGCCGAACGCTCGACAGCCACCGGCAGGCTTCGGCGGCGCGGCGCGGATCCAGTGAGCCTTTTCTGCTCTATCTTGACCTCGACAATTTCAAGGTGGTCAACGATACCGCAGGTCATGCCGGGGGCGATGAAGTCCTGAACGGCATCGCAGACGTGCTCGGGCGCTGCACTCCGGAGGGGAGTGACGTCGCCCGTCTTGGCGGGGATGAATTTTGTGTGGTCCTGCCCTCTTGCGAGCGTGAGGTCGCGCGCCGCTGCGCCGAGCGCGTGCGCAACGCCATCGCCTCGTACACGGTTACGCTGCGCGGCCAGGAGTTTCGCGTTGGCGCCAGCGTTGGTGTCGCTCCGCTGAGCGGCGCCGCCGATATCGACGGCTGGCTGAGACTCGCCGATGCGGCGTGCTATGCCGCAAAGAGCGCTGGCCGCAATCAGGTGCATTTGGTGGCTAATGTCGAGGGACTGTCCGCAACCCAGATGATCCGGACGCTGCGGCCGACGGCCGGCACTGCAATGGCAGGACCACCGCTTGTTCCCGTGACGGCCTGACGACGATGTTCTCGGAGATGTCGCATGTCAGCCCTTATCGTGAGCGTCTCCTGTCCCTCTTACGACTGTTTCCCGGATTGGGCTTCGGTCTGTGGCTGGCTCTGACTCCGCACTGGTTGGACAACGCAGCGCCGATGACGCGCATCGCGCTGTACGCCGGCGTCTGCTCGTACTGCTTGGCGTCGCTTGCGCTGATGGTGGATTGCATCGTCTCCCCGCAACCCAAAGGTGCACGCGTAGTGCTCGGTATCGTGCTCGAAACCGTCGCGATCAGCACCGCACTGCACCTCGGGGCGGGGACGCTGGACCCCATTGCTTTGGGGTATCTCTGGATCATGCTCTGCTCCGGGTTCCTGTACGGCCCGGGCTTTCTGGTGCTGGCGTCGGGGCTTGGTGCCCTCGCGTTTGCGGCCGTCTGGGCCGCTAGCGCTTACTGGCAGCATCACGATCTTTTCGCGCTGACCATCGTGGGCGTACAGCTTGGGCTGGGTGGCTATATCTACACGCTGATTGCGACTTTGCACCGCAACCGTCGCGAGGTCCTCTGGCAGGCCAATCACGACGCGCTGACTGGCCTTCTGAATCGACGCGCTTTAACGTCTGCGCTGCAGTCGCGCTTGCCAAATCTCGAAAGCGGCGTGCTTCTTTACATCGATCTGGACCATTTCAAGCAGGTCAATGATCAGGCGGGGCACGCCGCCGGGGATCAGGTTCTTCGGGATGTGACGGCAATGTTTGAGCAACGCACCCCCGATCACCGCCTTGTGGCCCGACTGGGCGGCGACGAATTTTGCATCTTGCTGGACAATATGGGGCTGACCCGTGCTCGGGCCATCGCTGAAAAAATCCGATGCGACATCGCGACGTATCGGCTGGCCTGGGCGCGCGAGTATTACACCATCGGCGTCAGCATCGGACTGGCTCAGTTGCAATCGACGGATACGGTACCGGACTGGTTGCAACGGGCCGATGCCGCCTGCTACTGCGCGAAGCGCGCGGGCCGGAATCTCGTGAAGGACTTCGATCCGTCGATGATCTCGCCTCGTCTGCCCGAGCGGCCGGGTGATCCGGTTGCCGCGCTAGTCTGACAACGTTCGGCGTCGCGCGCCGAGCAGGCACATCAGGGCGGGGAGCCATGGGAACAGCCGCTCGAATGGGTCGCCAGGGACATGCGCGAGCGTGTGTAGAGTCTGACCGACCGTCCCCAGGCCCTCCGCTGTGCCGATGGAACCGTAGGTATAAAACAGGACCGTGAGGCCAAACCCCGTGAGCATTGACGCGATGCGTGCGGGGCCTGACGGCTCGCGACCTGCAACGCGAACGCAGAGAACGGGCCCGAAAGCCGCCCCAAGAGCGCTCCACGCGAACAGCACGCGATTAAAAATGCTGTCGGGCAGCGTCAGCGTGAGAGCCGTGGCCAGCAGCGCGATCAGCACCATCACCAGACGCGAAACGGCCAGCGCGCTCAGTGGCAATCTACGCTGCAGGCCCAGATCGTGGGATACCGCGGCGGCCGCGGCGATCAGGAGTGAGTCGACAGTCGACATCACGGCCGACAACACGGCGGCAATCACCACACCAGCAAGAACCGGGGGCAAATATGCGCTCGCGGCGAGGTAGAAGAGGGCTTCGCCGGACGTTGTGTCGATCGCGAGCGCTCGCGCCGACATCGCCAGCACCGCCATGCCGAGGAAGACCACGACGGCCCACGACATCGCGATGGCAAAACCCTGACGGCGCTCGCGGTCGCCCCTGACCGCCATCAGGCGTGCCATCAGGTGCGGCTGTCCCATGGTGCCAAGACCAATGGACGCAATGCCGAGCGCGAAGCCGGCGGCGACCATCGGCGGCATGTCGCCGCGCCAGGACAACGCGACGTGGTCGCCCCGTTCGATCAGAGTGGCGACCACGTCGGACGGGCCGCCTGCCGCGATCAGCGTGGCCAGAGGAACAACAATGGCCGCCAGCATCATCACAATGCCCTGCAACATGTCCGTGACGCTTACCGCCCAGAAGCCGCCAAGCAGGCAATAGACAATGATGATCGTGGCTCCGAGCAACACGGCGCTTGTGCCCGACATACCGAAGTGACTTGTAAACGCACTCGCAGCGGCGGCGAACTGAGCGGCGATGTAAAACACAAAACATAACAGAATAAGCAGTGCGCTGATCGCGACCATCCAGCGCCTGGCTAAACCGCTTGTGTTTGCGGCGATCATGTCAGTGGCTGTCAGCCAGCCTCTCGCCCGCGATTCCGCGCGCAGTCGCGGACCGCACCAGAGCCACATAGCGATGTAGCCGCCCCAGATTCCGGGGAGCATCCAGAGGGCGACCACCCCTTGCGTGAACACAAAGCCGCTAAAGCCCAGCAAGACCCAGGCTGACGAGGTGCTCGCCGCGTACGACAGCCCGGCGACCCATGGTCCGAGGTTGCGGCCACCCAGCAGGAAGTCGGTTGTATCCGCGACGCGCCGTGAGGCCCACAGGCCCACCGCCACAAGCGCCAGTTTGTAGGCGATCAGCGAAACGGCGATGACGGCGGTCTGGTTCATGTTGGCGGGTACGGCGGACTCGACGCCGATTGTGTTTGATGCGACGCCTCAATACCATCCGGGCAATCTGCCTCACACCCCTGCTCGAGGAGACGTTGCACGTGGACGCCGTCAACCCACGCACCGGGCGTGTGGACTTCCAGTTCGAACCAACCGGTCTGGCTGAGCTGACCGCGCTTGCCCAAAGCGCTCGCGAAAGACAGGTAGATTGGGCATCCAGCGGATTGAACGCACGGATTCAGGCGCTGCGTGACTTTGCGCGAGCGCTAAAGACGCGCGGCGAGGGCGTCACCTCTGCGCTCACGGTCGATACGGGTCGACGGGCCGACAGTGCGGCAGAAGTGTCGGGCGTTGTCGATGCCATCGAGCACTGGTGCGCGCGTGCGCCGTTCGTCCTGGCGACACCGCACCCGGAGCCGACGGGCTTGCCCTTTGTTGATGCGCAGGTCACGCGTGCGCCCTTTGCGCTCGTGGGCGCCATCGCACCCTGGAATTTTCCGCTCCTGATGAGCTTTATCGATACGCTTCCCGCGCTTTTGTGTGGCAGCGTTGTGGTCATCAAGCCCAGTGAGGTGACACCGCGATTTGTCACGCCACTTCGTGAGGTGATCGCCGCGGTGCCTGCGCTTGATGGCGTCGTAAATCTGGTTCTGGGTGGCGCAGAGCAAGGCCGGGCCCTGTGCGGTCTTGTGGACACCGTGTGCTTCACGGGCTCTGTCGCGACCGGTCGTGAGATTGCGACCGCCGCGGCCGAGCGTCTGATTCCGGTGCATCTCGAACTCGGCGGAAAAGATCCTGCGATTGTGTTCGAGGACGCCGATCCCAAACGAACGGCTGCAGCGCTGTGTTGGGGTGCCACAGCGAACGCCGGGCAATCGTGCCTTTCGATCGAACGGGCCTATGTGCACGCTTCGTTATTCGATGAAATTTCCGATCGAGTCACCACGGCCATGCGAGCGATGACTTTGAGCGCGCCACCGGCCGTCGATGGCGATGTCGGGCCGATCATCCACGCACCGCAGGCAAAAAAAATTGAACGCCAGATCGAAGAGGCTCGACGGAGCGGAGCGCGCGTCCTTTGCGGTGGCCGCATGGTGCGCTCTGGCGGTGTGTGGTGTGAGCCAACGGTGATTGTGAACGTGCACCAGCGCATGCGGATCATGCAGGAGGAGACGTTCGGTCCGGTGTTGCCCATGATGCCGTTCCGGGATGAAGCCGAGGCCATCTCTCTGGCCAATGACTCCGTGTTTGGCTTGTCTGGCGCCGTATTTTCAGCGGATGCGAAGCGGCTGGCGCGCGTTGCACAGCGGCTTGACGTTGGGGCGGTCAGTGCGAACGATGTCTGTCTGACCGCATTTACGCACGTCGGCGGTAAGCAGGCCTACAGGGCCTCGGGTCTGGGCGGCACCCGGATGGGTGATCGAGCATTCGCTCGTTTTTTCAGGGAGCGCGTCGTGCTCGACAACACGAGCCTGGCGCGCCAGCCGTGGTGGTTTGGCCACGACTCCGAGGATGCAGGCGCCTGATGCGCTCTATGTCGATCGGCGGGTCACGCCGCCGTCCGTGGCAATGATCAGCTCGTCGGCACCGCGGCG
Source organism: Pseudomonadota bacterium (assembly GCA_039026595.1). Classification (GTDB taxonomy): domain Bacteria; phylum Pseudomonadota; class Gammaproteobacteria; order Steroidobacterales; family JBCCMA01; genus JBCCMA01. The sequence goes on along the minus strand of JBCCMA010000113.1, from coordinate 316 downwards.
GGCAAACAGACCGCAGGTCACCACACCAGGTATGTGATTAATAAATTCCTCGAGGCCGACAGGGTCGTCAATGGTCAGATCGTGAACGTCGAGTATCCGCCCGCCGTTATCGGTGATCACATCGGCCCTCAGAACCGGACGGCCGCCGGTTTCTTTCAATGCATCGGCAACGATGCGTTCTGCCATCGGGATAATTTCCACGGGCAACGGAAAGGCGCCGAGTCGGTCGACCAGTTTGCTGTCATCGACGATACATACGAATCGCTCAGCGGCACTTGCCACGATTTTTTCGCGAGTGAGGGCGCCGCCACCGCCC
>JBCCMA010000112.1:0-11587 GCA_039026595.1 Pseudomonadota bacterium | reverse complement strand
CCGGGCTGCCCGGCGGCTTTCGTTTGTGCCGGCGGAACCCGGCGATGGCGAGATTGAACTGGCCTACGATCTCTACCTTCGCGACGGGGCGTCGCCGGTGATTCTGCGTCGGGCGCTGTTCTGCGGGCAGCTGCAGGCCACGGCCGCCATTCCCGGGGACGATCTGGCGGCGATGCTCGAGACGCTTGCGTCGCTCGACCCGGACACCCAGTTTCGCCGTGAGGGGACAACCGTAGCCGACAGTTTTGACCTTTCACTGGACGGTGGGCCACGGCTTACCTCTTGTGCGGCTCGCGTCGCCGGGCTGCTTGTCGAGCTGGACGCCCGCACCGTGGTCGGCGAGTCGATGAACGTGCGTATCTATTCGCCGCCGAACGGGGCGGATTGCCGCTTGCCGGACGACGTGTTTGCGCTGGTTGATCGGCGCTGGCAACCGCTCTTTGAACGCGACGACGGATGGAGCACGGTGTTCAAGGCGCCCACCGCTGAGCCGCAACGCACGCAGGTCGCGATGGACGTCTTTGCCCGCACCATGTCCCATTTGGCGCGCGTCCTTGGATCACCACCGGAGCAATACCACGCGTCGTTTTCGAGGCGCCGCTGGCGCGTCTTTTTGCGCCGTTATATTCCGGTATCGGTCTGTTTGGCCGTCGTTGCAGCGTTACCGCTGATCGATCGTTACCTGCTGGACGACACCACCGAGTTGCATCCGGCGTTCCTGTCGTTAACGCCTCTGCTCATGATCGGATATATGCTGCTGATGTGGCGCGACGTGCCGCTTTTTGAATTGCCGCCGCGACCGCGTGCACTGCCGGGCGATGCCTGGACCGTGCCACCCCAGGTCATCCAGGAATCTCAATCAGCAATCCCTGAGGGCGAGAGAACCCGATGAGTAACCCGATGAACATTCCACCGGTGTCCATTGCTGCCGCCAAGGCGTCGCTGGCGCGTCAGTTTGCCGATCCGGTGCTGCGCCGACGCGCCACCATGCTCTGGGGCACGCGCGGGATCGGGAAATCGTCCATTGTGCAGCAGGTGGCGAGCGAAGCCGACGTTGCGCTGATCGATCTGCGATTGACGACGATCGAGCCGGTCGATCTCCGGGGCGCCATCTACGCGGATGATGAGTTGCGCCAGACCGTCTGGTTCGCGCCCGAGTTCCTGCCGCAGGACCCGGCGTCGTCCGGGATTTTGTTTCTGGACGAACTCACAGCGGCCGATCAGCGGCTGCAGATCTCTGCGTATTCGTTGATTCTGGATCGACGTGTGGGCAAATACAGATTACCCGACGGCTGGATGGTGGTGGCGGCGGGCAATGCCAGCTTCCACGGTGCCGTCAGCTACGACATGGGGACGGCGCTCGCCGATCGCATGTTCCATTTCAATGTACAGCCCACCGTTGAAGCGTTTCTCGACTACGCACTCGCGCGTGGGTTTGCGCCCGAGGTCATGGCGTTCCTGAAAGTGCGGGCGGACAAGCTCGACGACACTGAGGCGCAATTGGCGGCCGATCACATTGTCGGGGCCAGTCCGCGCGGCTGGGAAGACGTGTCGGATGTGCTTAAGTCTGACGTCGCCGAAGAGACGCGGCGCGTGCTGGTGCAGGGTCGCATTGGCGCCGCGAACGCGGCCGAGTTCTTCGGTGTGTTGCGCGAGCTTAGCGCGGCGGTGGATGTGTCACGTCTGATGCAGGCCGAAGCGGGCGAGGCAACCGCCGCGTTGCTGCCGCGCACGCTCGATGCGCTGTACGGCATGATCTATGGGTTGCTCGCGGTGATCGACAGCGAGTCCAGTGTACGGCGCGCGCTGGATATTGTGGCGCAGATGGACGACATCCCGCGTAGCGCTCAGCTGCCGGTGCGCGAAGCGCAGACGCTGATGATGGAACTTCTGTTCCGCCGGGCGCTGGAGCAACAGCTTGAGACGGCCGTGCTGGAGCACCCGTTTTACGTGCTGTACACCGAGCAAAGGAACGAGTCGGCGGGATGACCGCAGCTCCATCGCGCGAACACCGCGGCACGCGAGCTCTGCAGGCGCTGATCGAGCGCGCCCCGGCGACCGGCGCGCTTGGACTCTGGATGTCGCATCGAGACGATGCGTCCGCGCCGGAGGGCATCAAGGCGCCGCTGGCGGTGGACGCGGCATCGGTACGCTATTTTCCTGATTTCGAGATGCTCTCGCGCGAGGCACAAATGGGGTGGGTGGCCCACGCCATCCTGCACGTTGCCTTTCGACACAGCGCCCGTCGTGAGGCACTGCGGTCGTCTCTCGGCAATCTGGACGATGCCCTGTTCAACGTCTGCGCAGATGCCCTGATCAACAGCACGCTGTCCCACCTCGAATGGCTGCAATTGCCGGACGGCGCCTTCGGTGTCGATACGCTTTTGTTGCGCGCGATGGGCGAGCAGACAACGGCCGATGCGGCCTTGATGCGCTATGACGTCGAGTCGTTGTACCGGCTGATCGACGACCGCCGTCCTGTGTCGTCGGCCGGTCGCGATCGTGGCCAGAGTGGACAACAAGGTGACGGCGAGGGTGAAGACGGCCGCGCGACCGTCGAGTATGAACGTCACGGCGGTCAGGCGGACGGACCGAAAAGCGCCGCCGCCCGCAGCCTCGAAAGTGCATCCCCGCGTGATCTGCTGCCGGGCGGCGAGGATGCGTCGCCCGAAGACGCTGCCGAGAACACGCGCGCCTGGCGCGAGCGCCTTGTGCGCGGGCACGCGAGCGACGGTCCGTTTTCACTCTTGGGCACTATTGGGGCCGACGTGCCGGCCTCCCGCGTGCCATGGCCTGAAGTACTCCGACGTTACACCGGCCGAGCACTGTTGCCCGAGCCTGAACTGTCGTGGTCGAGGCCGTCCAGATCGTGGCTTGCCAATCGCGGTCGGACGCCTTCGGGTCAGCGCATGCCGTTGGAGCCCGGGACGCTTGGCAGTCGTCAGTCGCCGCGGCTCGTTGTCGTGGTTGATGTGAGTGGGTCCATCGACAACGCGCTGCTGGCGCGGTTTTTCGGGCATCTCCAGGCCATCGTGCGACGAACCCGAACGCAGGCGGTTCTTGTGATTGGCGATGATCGCGTGCGTCATGTGATTGAGAGTGAGCCGGGCAAGATCGATGTTCCGCCGAGCGTCTCAGGGGGCGGCGGCACGGACTTCCGGCCGCTGCTGGCCGAGTCGATGAAACATCGGCCTGATCTGATTATTGTGCTGACGGATCTCGACGGTCCTGCGGGATCGGCGCCACGCTGCCCGGTCCTGTGGGCGGTCACCGGAGATGACGAGCCGACGGTGCCCTTTGGTCGCAGTGTGAAAGTGGACTAAGGCAGCGGCCGCAATGGATCGAGCCCGAGCGGCTCAAGATTGATGGTCGCGGCGTCCAGGTTCACACGCGAAAGCTGGGTTTCAAGTCGTGCGGCCACGGCGCGCACCTGCACGTTTGCGACGGTCTGCTCGCGCACGTTCACAACAAAGAAGTCGCTCGCGCCGCTGCGGAATCGTTTGCGCTCGGCGTCCGCCAGAAGTTGCGACTGGTCCACTTCCTGATCGGCCAGCGTGGCCAGTTCGCCGGCGTAACGCAGGCTGATCGCAAGGTCCTGCACTTCCAGGGCGATGCGCTCTTCGACGCGCTGCTGTTCAAGCCGCATGGCATCGAGCTTGTTGCGCGCCTGGTCCAGCCTCGCTCGGGCCGCGCGGCGCTGCAGCGGAACTGAGAAGCTCAGGCCGATGGTGGTGTCAGTGGTGGCGCGGGATGAGCCACCTTCGCCAATGCCCCCCAACCCATCGGACAGCTCGACGGTGACATCGAGGCTGGGTTTCAGGTCGTTCTCAAGGAGCGCCATCTTGTTCATGGCGCGGTCGATTGCGTTTTGCAGCGATGCCACTTCGGGGCGCCGACGCAGGGCTTCGTCGATGGTCGCGTCGGACGTCAACGCGGCCGTATCGTTCACGCGCGCGAGCGGCAACTCGACTGGCAGCCGATCCGCTCCGGCGATGGCTGTTTTGCCGTCGCTGTTTCGGTAGTAAAAAGACAGCGCAACGGTGGCTTGCTGGAAGTCACGCTCGGCCTGCGTGACGAAGTACCGGCGCCGTGTGATGTTCTGTTCGTTCTCAGTCACGAAGATGGCGGCAATCGCGCCTTGTTTGAGCTGCTTGCGCAGGCCGACGTTTCGCTCTTCGGCAATGGACAGAAGATCGCGGTAAATCTGCAGTGCGCGACCCGCGGCGACCCAGTTCCAGTAGCTGGATGCCGCTTTTTGCTGGACCGCAATTTGCGTTAACAGCACTTCAATATCGGCATCCCGAAGGATGAACAAGGCGTCGGTTTCGGCGAACCGGCGCTTGTCGATATCGCGGTCGCGCAAAAGAGAGAACACCACGCCCACTTTCGCCTGGCCACCAAGGTTGGTGAAGTTTTCGTCCTGATAAATCGGGAAGTCGCCGGTTGAGATGCGGTACTGACCGTACACATCGGCGCCCAGCGAGCGCAGAGGCTGAGTGGCTTTGCCGCCGATGATGTTGCCGTCATAAAAACCGCTGGCCCAGCTGTAGCTGTCCGCCGACAGCACCACGTCGAACGCGCCGAGCGCCGCGTCCTGTTCGCCGGCCGCAACCCGGCGTTTGGCAATGGCTTCCTGAATTTTCGGAAAATGCTCTGCGGAGGCGGCCAATACCTCGTCGAGCATAAGCGGAGTGGTCGCCTGCCCGTGGGCCGACGCAAGCCACATCGCTATAGCGAGCAGCGCGACGGGCCGTATCACCTCAGGTGCCCGCCGGTATCGGGAAATTGGGCGGGAAATTGTTCAGCTGGCGCCAGACCTCGTAGCCCACCGTGACTTCGGTCAACAGGACCCAGCCCCGCGCCTTGGCACCGAAGCGCACGTAGGCCTGATCGGGCCAGGGGTTGGGGTCGTCTTTATCTTCGACAACCAGAATCCGGAACAGGCCACTGCTGTGGGCCGACGCGTCTACCGCTGTGACCACCCCGCCGAACATGCCGATTGCCGTGGACGGCCAGCCACTGAACTGCACGGCGGGCCAGCCTTCAAATTCGAGTCGGACGCGGGCACCCGGGTGCACGATGGCCACGTCGCGACCATCGATGTACAGCTCAACAGCCCGTTCGATGTTGTCCGGGACAAAGGTGGCCACCACGGCGCCGGCGCTGATGAATGTGGCCGCATCGCCCGCGTTCACGCGCAGAATCACGCCGTCGCGTGGTGCTGTGACGGTTTGCACCGACTGCCGCGACACATTGATTTGGGTTCGCTGCAGCTCAGCTCGTACTTCGGCGACGGCCGCGGTTTTCTCGTTGACGCGGATCTGAGCCTGTTCGAACTCGCGCCGGGCAGCGAGTCCCTGGTCGAACAGGTCCTTCATGCGGCGCTGGTCAATTTTGGCGGTCCGCAGCGCCTGCTCAGCGGCATCGAGTTTGGCCATGATCTCAGAGCGCTCGGAGTTGAGCCGCTCCAGCAGTTGGGGGTCGTTGTCCACGATCTTGACGATGGGGTCGCCAACTTTGACATGGTCGCCATCATGCACGTACCACTCTTCGATGCGACCGCTCACCAGCGCGTTGATTTCCTGCTGACGATCAATCGGGTTCAGCGCGGTCACGCGTCCATTACCGGACGTTGTCTGGATCCACGGCACGAACGCTCCGAACAGAGCCACGGTGATGCAAACCAGCACAAGGGAGCGCGAAACCACGTTGGCGATGCGCGGTTCCTGAATACTGGCCAGCGTTTTGAAGTGTCTGGCGTGGTGCTCGAGCGGTGTCATGCGGAATCCACCCGACGGTTTTCAATGGCCGACGACAGCACGTTGACCTGACGGGCGTGGTGAAGAATGTGTTCGTCGAACGAATCAAAATCATCGAACATCGGTTGCTGTTCGTGCCCAAGATAAAGGTACTGCGAATAGTCCCCGTTATCGTGCCGAAGCGAAAAGTGCACGATCGTGGTGTTGCAACAGGACTGAAGCGAGTCCATTGCCCTGTGTAGTGTCACGGCTGGCAGCACGTCGTACATCGGGCCAATGACAAGAATGCGCGGGCGTGCGATCAGGGCTGAGGCCAGCCGCAGTCGCAGGGTCTCGGTCATGGAGAGCGGCCAGCCGGTGACAGCCATCTCCGTGTCCAGCCCCTTGTCGAGCTGGCCCACGGTATCGCTGAGTTCCACCGAATCCAGCGCCTCAAGAATCGTGCGCGAGCCGGGTTCGTTAGTACTCATGGAAAGGTAATCGCGGATGGTCGTGTCGATGACCGTGGGTCGATCCAGGACGATAATCTCGCGTCGCAGCGCGTACGCCTGAACAACTTTTGTGTCGTGGCCGCCCACGGTGACATAGCCGCTTTTGGGGAGCTCGTGACGCTTCATGAAGTTTGTGAACAAGCGCTGCAGCGTGTGGTCTTCGACGCATGCGAGCACCCGGGCGCCGGCGGGCACTTCGAAGTTCAAAACGATGTTGCGGCCTCGGGTAACCCCACTTGCCTTCACGAACGCCAGCGTGCTGTCGCCGCTCAGGGTGTCGTCGTCTTCTTCGCTCAGGTCCTCCTGCTCAATCTCATGGAACAACGAGAGTTCTTCCACGGCGGCACACAGGTCATAGAAATACGCCATGTAGGTGCCAAGCTGCGATATCCCGAAGAACACCACCGAGAGAATGAGTTCTGCGGCCACCAGTTGGCCGATCGTGAGCTGACCCTGAATGACCAGCCATCCTCCGAGACCCAGCAGGGCAGCACTCGCCAGCGCGTAAATGAAAAGGAACGCGATGGTCTGCGAGAAGTACTGCCGGAAATGGCGGACGTGTTCTTTCATGTAGGCCGCCGTCGCGGCCTCGGTACGGCTCAAGGCCTGGTCGATATGGCTTTGCGTTTTGAAAAAGCCGTTCGAGGCGGCAAGACTTTCGAGCCATGCGGCCGTCTGGTGCTTTTTGTGCGACGCGGCCATGGCGCTCTTGATCGCTGAGCGTCCCCAGATCAGCCATGTCAGCCAGATCAGCGCGATCACGACCGCGTTGAACGCAAGGAAGGCGGGGTGATAAAGCGATGTAAGGATAAACCCGACGGCGGCCTGCAGCAGGATCGAGAAACCGCCGACCAGAAGATAGGGGATGCGCTTCATCACAATGATGATGTCGAAGTAGCGGTTGAACAGCGGCCCCGTGCTGTGATCCTCAAAATAGGGGTTCAGCGCGTAGATAGAGCGCAAGGCAATGTCGGAGACCATGCGTGCGTAAAAACGTCGGCCGAATACGTCAACCAGATGCGTGCGCAGCGCGTAGAGCAGGCCGGACAGGGACAGCAGGAAAAACAGTGTGAGCGACAGCACTACCAGCGGTAGCGTAAGCCCCGTACTGACGATGGAATTGACCAGCATCTGAACCGAGATCGGCGTAGCCAGCGTAAGGAGACTGATGCCGATCCCGTAAACGATCGCCAAAGCATAGAAGCGTTTTTCGGGACCCAGAATCTTGCGGAAAAACTGCACCAGTTCCGGGATGGTTCGTTTGGTACCGAGGGCATTCTCTGACATTCGCGAATTCAGCCTTGCATCGTCTGGCAGCAGTCCGGCTCAGCGGCAGCCTACAGTGTTGCCGCAAAGCCCGATAAACCGGTTATCCGTCTCCGGATTCTGTCGTCGCGCTTGCAACGTTGGACGCGTTCGCGGGCGCGTCCGGGGTGTCCACGTCTTCCACCGCCAGGCCGTGGGCCTTGGCGCGTGCCCGCCACGTGGCGCGGGCGTGCGTTTGCATGTCTTCGGCGTGGTCGGATTCGTCGACAATTTCGAGGCCAAGCAGCGTTTCGATCACGTCTTCCATGGTGACCACGCCCGCCATACCGCCATATTCGTCCACAACCACGGCGATATGTTCCCGTTTCTCGACCAGTCGACCGAACAGATCGGGCAGCGGGAAATCACGCGGAATTACCATAATGGGGCGGCGCAATGAGTCAACCGACTCGTTCCCGTTTTCCTTGAGCAGGCTGTCCAGAAGGTCATCTTTTAGGAAAAACCCGGTCACCAGATCGCGCGACGCGCCCTGAAACACCGGTATGCGAGAAAAACGCAGCGACGGGTGGGCGTCGTAGAACTGCTGCAATGTGGTTGTCGCATCAGCCCCGACGACAACGGTGCGCGGCGTCATGATGTCAGCCGCACGCACCCGCTCAAACCGCAGCAAATTGCGAATGATCTCGGATTCGTTCTCCTCGAATACACCCGTCTGTGCGCCCAGCTGCGCCATGGCAACAAAGTCCGAGCGGGTCAGCAGGCTGCCTTTTTCGTCACCCTTGAACAGGCCTGTGATCAGTCGGCTGAACCATACCAGCGGAGCGAACACCGCAATGATCAGCTGCAGGCAACGTACGGTGAACGGCGCGAGCGATTTCCAGTGCACCGCACCCAGCGTCTTGGGGATGATTTCGGAGAACACCAGAATTGCCAGCGTCATGATGGCTGGCACCGCAAGCTGCGTGATCCATGCGGGCGAGGTCGCCCAGATTTTTGCCGCCTGCGCACCCACTCCGATGGCACCGACGGTATGTGCGATCGTATTTAGCGTCAGGATGGCCGACAACGGGCGATCAATATCCTGTTTGAACTCGCTCAGAAGGCGGCCAAGCACGGTGCCTTCGCTCCGCTGTATCTCCGCGTAGGTCGGGGTGATGCTCAACAGCACTGCCTCCCACATGGAACACAGAAACGAAAAAATCAGCGAAACCGAGAAAAAGATGATCAGGAGGGTCATGTCATCGCCAGTAACGGGTCAGCCCGCCACTGTAGCCTAACGCGTACGAACGATCACGGTGCGGGCTTGGCCGCGCAGAGCATGTAGTTCACTTTGAGCGAACTGACGATCGAAAATCCGCGGGTGAACGGATTGACCGAGACGCCAGCATGCGACTTCACAATCAAGCCGCCGCGTGCGAGGTGGTCTTCGATTTCCTTTGGCGTCCGGAAGAGCGACCAGCGGTGCGTACCGCGGGGGAGCCAGCGCATGACGTATTCCGCGCCGATGATGCCGAACAGCCAGGATTTGGGCGTTCGGTTCAGCGTCGAGACGTACATTTGTCCGCCAGGTGCCACCAGCGCGTTGCACGCGTCCATGAAGCCGGGAAGATCGGCGACGTGTTCGACAACCTCCATATTCAGGACAACATCGAATTTTTCGCCGACTTCGGCCAGCGCCTCTGCGCTTGTGCACGCGTAGCCGACGTCGAGATTGCGGCCAGATTGCTGCTCGGCGTGGCGCTGCGCGATCCGGATGTTCTTCTCAACGACGTCGATGCCGGTCACTGTGGCGCCGAGGGCGGCCATCGATTCGGACAGGATGCCGCCGCCGCAGCCGACGTCCAGCATCTTGAGGCCCGCGAGCGGCGCCGGCCGCTCGAGGTCGCGCTCGAACTGGTCGGCCACGTGCTGGGCGATCCATACCCGACGAAGTTCGTTCAGCCGGTGAAGCGGCCAGAACGGCCCGGTGCGGTCCCACCAGGTGTCTGCGAGGGCTGTGTAGTGCGCCACTTCGCGAGGATCGACGCTCGGCGCCGGCGCGTGCTCAGGTAATGCTGTCATCCGACGAGTGTAAGAACGGGCGCTCTAAAGAGTTGTAACACAAGGTAAATATTGGCATTTACCTATATATATTCAAATCTTCGCATATGTAAGAACAACCATTCCTTTCTGCATTTGTTGTCCCTACCATGCGGCCGCTGCGATGAAACAGGACTAATGATTTAGGAGAAAAAGAACATGTCTCAAGTTGCACCTGAGTGGACCTTTCTCAGTAACTACGCCCACGTGCTGGTGTGTCTTGCTCAAAACTCCCGCATCCGGCTGCGCGACGTCGCAGATCGGGTGGGTATTACAGAGCGCACCGCCGTCCGGTTGGTGACGCAGTTGGATGAGGCGGGCATCGTCATTCGCGTGAAAGACGGCCGCCGCAATCGATATTTGATCAATGTACACAAACCGATGCGTCATCCGATCGAGTCGCATTGCTCAATCGGCGAGCTGCTCGCCACCATCCTTGGCGATGACGTTGTGCGCGATCTGGCGTCGACTCTGGCGGCACAAACGTCGCTTGCACCGCGTGCGGGTGGGTTGGCACCCATCTAGGCCCATACAGGGTGTAAATCTCTTGTTACGGCTCCGGCGTCAGCTTTTCGGTACTATGTCAGATCGAAAACTGATTGCCGGAGCCCGCCATGTCTCGCACTGCGGAACGAGTCACACCTGATCTCACGCCCATCACCGCCACGGGTGCTCCGGTCGACGACCGTCCGCACGCAGTGGTCATCGGCAGCGGCTTCGGCGGTCTGTCCGCCGCAGTCCGTCTCGGGGCTCGGGGCTATCGGGTTACCGTTCTGGAGCGGCTCGATGCGCCAGGCGGCCGTGCGTACGTATACAAGCGCAACGGATTTACCTTCGATGCCGGCCCGACCATCATTACGGCGCCGTATCTTTTCGAAGAGCTCTGGACGCTTTGCGGCAAAAAATTGTCCGACCACGTGACGATTAAGCCCTGCGATCCGTTTTACAAGATCCGCTTCGACGACGGCTCGGTCTTCAACTACACCGGCGATCCGGAGCGCATGGAGGCCGAGATTGCGAGGTTTAGTCCCGAAGATGTGGTGGGCTACCGCAAGTTCATGAAAATGAGCGGGGAGATCTTCCAGACGGCCTTTGCCGAACTCGCAGACAAACCATTTCACAGCCTCGGATTCACCGTGCAGACGCTGGTTGATCTGGTCCGCCTCGGCGGGCAACGGTCGGTCTACCATCGCGTCAAGAAATTCTTCAAGGACGAGCGGCTGAAGATCGCATTCAGCTTTCACCCGCTGCTGATCGGCGGGAACCCGTTCAATACCACATCGTATTACTGCCTGATCGCTCATCTTGAAAGCAAATACGGGGTGCACTACGCCGAGGGCGGTACGGGTTCGCTGGTGAACGGTCTGGTCGATCTTATCGAAGGGCAGGGTAATGCCGTTTGCTATGACGCCGATGTGGCGCAGATTGAAGTGACCGAAGGCCGGACGACCGGCGTTCGGCTCAAAGATGGGGAGCGCATCGCCGCCGACATTGTGGTGTCGAACGCCGATCCGTCGTGGACCTACGGCAAGCTGCTGTCAGAGTACCCGCGGCACCACTGGACCGACCGTAAAATTGAGCGCGGGCGGTATTCCATGAGTTTGTTTGTCTGGTATTTCGGCACCAACCGTCGTTTTGACGACGTGTACCATCACACCATGGTGCTCGGACCCAGATACCGGGCCCTGCTCGACGATATCTTCAGAAAGAAAACACTGGCCTCTGATTGCAGCCTTTATCTGCACCGACCGACCTGCGTTGACCCGACGCTCGCGCCAGAGGGGTGCGATTCGTTCTACGTGCTGTCGCCGGTGCCGCATCTGGGAAGTGGAACCGACTGGACTGAAGAGGCCGAACGATACCGACAGCTGGTTCAGGATCGTCTTGAGGCAACTGTTCTGCCCGGACTCGGCGAGTCCATCGCGACGTCCCACGGTTTAACGCCGCAGGATTTGCAGGAGCGGCTCTGTTCGCACACGGGCGCCGCGTTTG
>JBCCMA010000111.1:0-11604 GCA_039026595.1 Pseudomonadota bacterium | reverse complement strand
CGCGGGGGGGGGCCACTCATCCACACCCCCCCCCCCGACCCGGGCACCTCCTTTGTCGCTCTTGAGACGGGTTCTTCTCTGTGAACGTGGTTGCGGTTCCGTTATAAAGTAACGAAAAGAACGAATCGCGATGAGGGAATGTGCGATGAAGAAGATTGCTGTTGTTTTAGGGGTGGTGCTGGCATTTGGTCTTTGTGCTGGGGCGCAGGCGCAGAACGGTCCGCCTGCTGGAATCGACTACGATGAGGCGCTTCGACAGGCCAACGAACTGCTGCGTCAGAGCGGTATCGATCCCGAAGGTCATGCCGATGGGCATTCGGGTGACGCAGTGGCTGTGTCGGAACCGGCTGAACGGTCTGGATTCCAGCCGTTGACGCTTTCGGCGATCAAGGGCAATCCAGATGTCTGGCCCGCTGAGGTCACCATGACCGAGACTGTCGATTTCTCCGGTGGTCTGACGTTGCGTAAAGGCCAGCCGCTCAGCTTTGTCGGCTTCGACAAAAGCGGCGAGGTCTATGTCGATTACGGCGACAACCAGCTTACGCTCCCGCCGAACTATACGGACCTCGTTCGTCGCGCAAATGACGTGGCGCGGGGGCAAGCGAAGGCCGACGGCTTTCGGGGGCGCCTGATCGAGCAGCTCGACCGCAAGGTTTACATCAAGGACGGTGACAATCTTCGCACGGCCGACGCGTCTGAAATCGACGATGCGGATTTTTATCTGTTCTACCACTCGTCGCAGTCGTGCCAGTGGTCGGGTCGATTCACGCCCGATCTTGTAAAGACCGTAGATCGGCTGAAAGCTGAGTATCCCGGCAAGATCAAAGTGATCTACGTGAGCTCGGACCGCAACTTGCAAGAGCTCAAAACGCATTTTGATACGGTGGGGGCCCACGCAGTGATCCCACCAAAACCGCAGTGGTACATCGACACATTCAGTCTGCACCATCCGCGGATACGCCAGATTAACCAGCCGTCATTCATGTTGATGAACGCCAACGGCCGTCTCTTGGACAGCGGTATGCGCCGGAACAACGACTATTCGGATATGTTCGCCGGTATTGAAGAATTGCCCGCGAAACTCGCGAACGACGACCTCTATATTCCGTCGTGGATGCGGTTGGCCGAACCGCGCGCGATGGCGGCTCTCGGCGTGGCGCCCGCGCCCCTGCCCACGCCGGCTCGCGCGTCAACGCCGGCGCCCTCCGGCCCGGTGGTGGGCAATACCGATTCGTCGCTGGCCGGACCGTTGCCGTACACGACGACGCTGCGCGACGGTACCGAAGTACCTGGGCTGGTCATCTACGATACCCGGAGTACCGGCAACCGTATCCCGGCGCTCACGTTGCAGGCGTTTCCTGCGCATAAGGGTGAACCCGGGTTCTACCGAATCGCCTTCCGACAGGTTCTGGGCAAAACCTACGGAGGCAAACCGTTGCTCGCAGGATGGATCACATCTGAGACTCGAAAGGGCGCGCGTGCAGATGACGACCTTGCCGAACAGGTTGGTCACTTCAAGGCATTGCACGCCAAGTTTCAGGACTGGCGAGAAACGGCAATCGACAACGGCGTGACGGATTTCGAAAAAGAGATGTACGTGATGCCGCGAACGTATTTCGACTCGCGTGTCACACGACGCAATACGCGCGATATGGATCTCGAGCTTTACTTCAAAATTTTCGACGATCCGAAAAAAGCGGTTTTCAAAGGCAGCAACTGGTCGCTCACCTATGCTGATCTGGATGCGTTCGAGCGGCTGATTCCCCAGATCGACTCACTGGTGAGTCAGATGCCGGGCGAAATTGAGCGGACGGCGCGGGCGAAGGACCAGCGTGAAGATGATGCCAAGAAGACGGACGCGCTGTTCAACTGATGCGCCTTTTGTTCTCCTAGCCTGAGCGACGCGCCGCCCCGAGCTCGCGGCTTACATACTAGTTGTTGTCGGGTTCCTCGTTGTCGGGTCGGCGCCCGGGTCGGGGTGGGGGTTTTGAAAGCGACTTTTGAGTCGTTGACCCAACCTCCGCCGGCCGGCCTGAAAGCACCCGCCGCGCCCAACGCAATCAGCAAACGGTCAAAGCCGCCAAAAGCAAGCGGTCAGTCGCGAGGAATAGCCAGCCCCAACACCTGCGCCCGAACAAACTGCCCAGGAGGCGACCCGAACGACAGCACGGTGTCGTGGTACCGGCGAAGCGTGAATTCGTCTCCCCACGCGGCCTCCGTTTCGCGCCGCAAATCGGCGTGCTCCTGATAGCCCACGAAGTACGTGGAAAGCTGTGTGGAACTCAGTTGTGCGCGAACCCACTTGCCCGCCGCCTCACGCTCTTCCTGGAACGCGCCGCGTGTCATCAGCGCCATCGCCTCATCGCGCGTCATGCCGTCGACGTGGATCGCCTGATCGATGATGGCGTTTGCAATTGCGCGCAGGTACCACTTCAGGTTGATCAGGCGCATCAATGGGTCGTTGTTGAGGTAGCCCTCGTCGATCATCATGCGTTCGGCGTAGACCGCCCAGCCTTCAATAAACGGACCCGATGCCAGCATCGCGCGGATGACAGAAGGGTGGCGGTTGGACAGAGCGAGTTGCAGGAAGTGTCCAGGCATCGCTTCGTGGATTGTCAGATCCTGAATCGACAGCAAGTTGTATTCGCGCAGGAACGAGGCCACCTGTTCGTCAGTCCAGTTTTCGGGCAATGGCGCAACCGCGTAGAACGTCTGCTGTCCGCGGTCGAGTGGTCCGGGCGCGTCGCAGTAGGCCACCGCCACGCCACGTTGGAACTCCGGCATCAGTATGATCTCGATCGGATCGTCGGGGACTTCCACCAGATCTTTTGCGCGGACAAAGGCCGTCGTTTCTTCAAGGTTGCTTTGTGCAACGGCCACAATTTCGTCGCGTCCGGGTACCTGTGCATAAGCACGCGCCAGGCCCGCTTCAATAATTTTCTGCTGGGTGGCCTCGCTCGGCGTCTCGGTTGCATCGGGTTCAACAATCTGGCGCGCCACGTCGTACATCCGAGCACGCACCGCGTCGAACTCGCGTTGGGCGCGTGCGCGGATCTCGGCGCGGGTGAGCGGTGAGTGCAATGTGTATTCGAGCTTTCGGTCGAAAAGCTCCGCGCCAATCCGGAACTCGCCTTTGGCTCCCGGAACCAACGTGTTGTCGAGCCAGTCCTGATGGGTGTGGATGGCGGCCGTGGCCGCGTCGATGGCTCGTTCAAGCTGCGCCCGATCAGCGTCTGAAAGCACGCCCATTTCGGGTTTGATCATGGCATCGATGATCGACAGCACGCCCCGGTTTTGAGCGGCGGCCGTCGTGGCGTGCACATTCGGTACGTTCTCAATTTTCAGCGTGCCGCGGACCTGTTCGAGAAATCGGGGCAACTGCTCAAGACGCGCCGCCGCGTTCATCAGCCGTTCGGACAGCGGAGCAAAATCCCGCGCCATCAAGGCGTACACGGAGCTGCCAGCAGTGCCGGTGTAGACGAGTGGGTTCCATTCCCACTCGCGCAGCGTTGCGAGTTTCCACAGTTCACTCTGCAACTGCTTTTTAAGCAGGGCTGCATCGATCTGATCAGAGCGCGTGAGTTCTGCGACGTCGATGCTGGCCAGACGCGACAACGCCTGCTCATAAAACGCGGTCGCCTCGGCGCGAGCGGCGGGGCTTACATCGTCGAGTTGGTCGTCAAAGCGATGGTCGCCGAGCGACGTCGCGCTCACCGGCGAGAGTGCAGGAAGCTGATCAACGACGTCCGCGGCCAGTGCGGCGAAAGCTGCTGAGTCCGTGCGCGGTGTCGGCTTCGCGTTTCCGCTACCGGTATCGACCTTGGGCGAGGACGCACACGCCGTGACAAAAATTGCGCAAATCGCGGGGAGAAATAAGGTCAGTCGACGGTGCATGGCCATATCCCGAGGTTAAATTCAGTGGCGCGAGTGTCGCACAGGCCGTAAATAAAAGCGGTTTCGCTGCTTGTCACTTTTTTTGGCGCCCGAGGCCGGCGCGCAACGTTAGTTTCACCTGAACCGTTAGCTATACTGAGCGCGCCGTAAGAGCGCGCCGGTTCGGTGCTAAAACAAATTAAAGAAATCGGCCGGGGAGCCGGTGCAGGGGAGATAGATATGACTGATCACGACAAGCCTTCGCGGTTTGCCGCTCGTGTCGGGGTCGCGATGTTGAGCGCGGGCCTGACGTGTGTGGCCGGCGCATGCCCGGTTTCATCGCTCGACGGCGAAACCGAGCTTGCCGATCTTTCGCGGGCCACGTTCTCGCCCATTGGCAGCGTGCGCGCCACCGACGTCGATCAGACGCGGCGTCGGGCGCAGGCCGAGATGACGTGCGAAGCGGGTTTTGCCGGACCGTATCCGTGCAACAACATCGATCTGCTGTCGTTTCTGCCCAATTCCGATATCGGCGGCGGCAACGGAAACGACATCTGGGGCTGGACCGATCCGGACACAGGGCGCGAGTACGCGATAATGGGCCGTACCAGCGGCACGTCCTTTGTCGACATCACCGATCCCATCAACCCTGTTTACCTCGGGAACTTGCCCACGCGGACAGGCAACTCCACCTGGCGCGACGTCAAGGTCCACGCCAACCACGCCTTTGTTGTAAGCGAGGCCAGCGGGCACGGAATGCAGGTGTTTGACCTGACGCAACTGCGCAGCGTTGCCAATCCGCCGCAAACGTTTACGTCGACAGCGACCTACACGGAATTCGGCAACGCGCACAATATCGTGATCAATGAGGAAACCGGATTTGCCTACGCAGTGGGCACCAGCACCTGCTCCGGCGGTCTGCACATGGTGGATATTTCTGATCCGACCAGCCCGACATTCTCCGGCTGCTTTTCCGACGACGGCTACACGCACGATGCGCAGTGCGTGGTCTTCCGTGGACCGAGCCATGAGTTCCACCATGGTAGTGAACTGTGCTTCAACTCCAATGAAGACACCCTGACCATCGTGGACGTGACCAACAAGGCGGCGCCCGTGCAGCTTGCACGCTTGCCGTATGTGGGCGAGGAGTACACCCATCAGGGCTGGCTCACAGAAGATCACAAGTACTTTCTGATCGATGATGAGCTCGATGAAACGCGCAACGGTCACCCCACGCGGACCTATGTTTTTGACGTGTCTGAGCCCAGCCAACCCACGTTCGTGGGCCAGTTCGACAGCACAGCGGCGGCGATCGACCACAACCTGTATGTGAAAGACGAGTACGTCTTCCAGGCCAACTACAGGGCCGGTCTTCGGATTCTCGAGATCCGCGATGCGAGCACGGCGGATCTGGTTGAAGAAGCGTTCTTTGATGTGTACCCGGACAACGATAACCCAAGCTTCAACGGAGCGTGGAGCACCTATCCATACTTCGACAGCGGTACGGTGATCGTCAGCGGCATTGAGTCCGGTCTGTTCGTACTTCGCCCCACGTCTCTGACGCCGTCCTTTGATGCCACACCGGTGAGTACGCGACTTGAGGTGTGCGGCGTGTCGAGCGCGGCGACCTCCATCGACGTGCGGTCCTTCGGTGGGTTCAGTGATTCGATCAACTTCACGGTCACCGGTGCCCCGGCCGGCACCCTGGCCACAATGAATCCCCCGGCGCTCGTGCCGCCGGGCGCTACGACGCTGAACGTCGATGTCAACCAGCCGCAGGCCGGCCAGTTCATGTTGAATGTGGAGGGTGAATCCGGTGAGCAACGCAACTCCGTTGTTGTGAACCTGGAGGTATCCGAGGTAACGCCGGCGGACGTGTCGGCACAACTCCCGAGCGAGGCGGCCACAGCTGTCTCGTCCAATCAGAGCCTGCACTGGACACGGTCGGAAAACGCATTCCGTTATACGGTTGAGATTGCGACCGACCCTGATTTTGTCAACGTGATCCGCCTCGCCGAAGGGCTGACTATGGCCAGCTACCAGGCGCAGGCCCTGCCAGAGAACACCACGTTGTACTGGCGTGTGACCTCCGAGAACGCCTGCGGCACTACGGTCTCGCCAACGTTCAGCTTCACCACGGCGCCGGCCAGCTGCACGTTGTACCAAAGCAAGGACGTTCCTGTTGTCGTTGATGACGCGGCACCCAACGTCGTGACCTCATCGCTGAACACGACCTCACCCGGTCAGATCGTTGATGTAAATGTGGTCGACCTGAACGGCACTCACACCTACCTCGGTGATCTGGAGTTTCGTCTGGAAGGTCCGTTGATCGCGACGCACAGCGAGGCGAACAGTCGCCATGCTGAGCGGGCGTTGGTGCGCATCATTGAGCGCCAGTGCGCCAATCTCGACGACTTTTCGCTGAGCCTGGATGATGACGCGCCGGCCGGTGCGTTGCCGTGCCCGTACAACGACGGGGGCACGTATCGTCCGTCCAATTCGCTTGAGCCGTTCCGCGGCAATCCGGGCACCGGGGACTGGACGTTGTTCCTCGACGATAACTTCAGCCAGGACGGTGGTGAGCTGCAGGGCTGGGGTCTTGAGGTGTGCACAACACCCGATCCGGAACTGCTCGATACCGATGGTGACGGCGTGCCCGACGAGCTCGACAACTGCATCGAGATCGCCAATCCGGATCAGCGTGATACGCACGGCGACGGTTACGGCAACGTGTGTGACCCCGACCTCGACAATAATGGCGTTGTCAACGTGGTGGACCTCGGCCTGCTGCGTCAGTCGTTCTTCCAGACCGGCTCGGGTCAGGATGCTGATCTGAACGGTGACGACGTGGTCAATTTTGTCGACCTCGGCATCATGCGCCAGTTCTTCTTCGGCCCGCCGGGGCCGAGCGGCATCGCAATCGAGTGATGGCGGCGGCGTTGCCCGGCTTGCCCGGGCGACGTGGCTTGGCTACTGTGGCCGCATGTTCAATCCAAGAGCATGCGGCCTTTTTATCTGCGTCAGTCTTTGCGCCGGCGTTCAGGCGCAGGATGACTTTGCCCGGTCATCCGCGGCGCCGCAGTCCAGCGATGTTGCTGATGCCAAAGTAGAGTTGGCGGTCCTGCCAACGTATCCAAAGCGCGCACTGCGCGCCGGTGTGGATGGCGAAGTCACCGTGGCCTTTACCGTCTCGCGCTACGGGCGTGCGGTGGATGCGCGGGTCATCTCGGCCAAACCCAAACGGGTGTTCGACGCGGCGGCGCTCGATGCACTGAAATACTGGTTTATCCGGCCCGCCCGGGCGGATGTTTGCGCCACAACCGAACAGCGCGCCGAACAGACTTTCCGGTTCGTCCATGATGGTGATCCGGCGGTGCAGCTTCCGCCGATTGTCCTCGCAAATCGCGTGAGCGTACCCGCGGAAGCGGAGCGTGTGAGTGAGCTGGCGCCCGGCACGGGGCGCGAGGCCATGTCGCGCGTGGTGGGCGAGGCCCCTTTGGTGGTGATCAAGCGCGTCGAGCCGGACTATCCGGAACGGGCACTGCAGCGTAAGCGTGAGGGGTTTGTGACCGTATCGTTTTTCATCGAGAAAGACGGACGCGTCACCGATCCGCGTATCGAGGCCGCCAAGCGCGGGTTGCTCTTCGGGCGCGCGGCGTTATCGGCGATACGCCGCTGGGAGTTCGCGCCTACCCTGCAAAATGGTGAGCCTGTTGAGCGGATGGGTTGCCACGAGTTCCTGTTCAACATTGATGCGCGCGACAAAGAGCTGCAAAAAAAACGCCTCCGCGAGCGCACCCGCGGAGGCAATTTCTGACCGTCTGACGTCAGTCCAGCTTGTCGCGGGGGATGCGGACGGTTCCTGCCACATTGCGACGCACGATATCACCCGATCCGTCCGACAGCACTTCAAGGTTGCCGCCCACATCGATCGCAACGATGTCGCCCGATGAGTCTTTGCCCACGTACACATCACCCACCACGTTGCGGGCGCGGATGCTGCCGGACGAGTCCTTGCCGATCCACACCGACAGCACATCTTCGATAATCAGCGCGCCCGAGCTGTCCTGCTCGATGCGCACGTGACCGGCGTTGCGAATCCGCAGCTCGCCGGAGCTGTCCCGCGGGATGTTGACGTCGCCGTTGACGTTTTCAATCTCCACGCTGCCCGACGAGTCGCGCAGCGTAAGTGGCCCCACATCGCGAATATCGATGGGGCCGCTGCTGTCAAAGACCCGCAGCGGCAGGTTGTCGGGCAGTGTGATGGACAGATCGAGCGTTCCGATCAGGGAGTCATTGAAGCGCGCTTCGGGCACTACGGCGACCACCGTGAGCCTTGCGCCGTCGCGCACCTGATCGATCCCGATATCTTCGAGTTGGTCCGCGTATTTGTTAGGAACGCAGGCCAGTCCGCTGGCCAACAAGGGGCCGCCGTCGCGGGCGCCGCGAATGGTCAGGTCACCGGCAACCGCCCGAATCTCGATTTCGGCTACGCCGTCCAGATCGAGTTCGGTGGCCAGCGACCGCTCCACGTCGCAATCGCCCCACGCGTTCGCCAGTTGCGAGGCTGTCAGAGTGACCGCGGTGATCAGAATTTTTCTCATGGTGGTTACCTGTTTCTGGAGACGTGTTGGCTGTTCGATGCCAATGGTTCGGCGACGGTTTATATCGGGCGCTGGTCACGGGGACACGCCATCGGTATCGTGAGGCGCAGCTCGCACAAGGTCGTGAACCATGCTTCATACCCATCCTAACGAACGGCTACTGCGCGTGCTCGACCTGTGTCGGGACGTGCTCGAGCAGCCTGGCGCGCAACGTATGGTGCACCTGAGTCGGGTCTGCGACGGGGATTTTCGGCTGCGTGCGTCCGTGGAATCGGTCCTGATTGCGCTCAAGGATGCGCGTGATTTCATGGATATTGCAGATATACGCGCCGACAATTTTGCCGCGTACGTCGGTGAGGACGCGGGTCAATATCGTCTTGATGAACTCCTCGGCATCAGTCCACTCGGTGCAATGTATCAGGCGGTCGACACCGAAGGAGCACCGGTCGCGGTGCGGGTGGTGCGTGGTCATCTCTGGGCGCGTGAAGTCATCGAGCGTTTTTCGGACGAAGCTGCCGATCTCGCTCGCGTGCGGGATCCGGCCGTGGCCACGTTGCTCGACGGTGGAGTGTCGCGAAACGGCTCTCCGTTTCTGGTCTACGAATTCGTCGACGGCGTGGCACTGGATCAATATTGCGACGAGCGGCGTCTCGATGTACCCAAACGCGTTGCGCTGTTGAGTGAGGTCTGTCGCGGCGCGCACGTGGGGCATACACACCTCAGCGCGTGGCGCAGCCTGAGACCGTCCAATGTGCTTGTGGATCAGAACGGGCAGCCCAAACTGCTGGACTTCGGCCTGGCCACGCTGATGCACCGCCAACACGGACCGGTGCGCGTACGTGACAGCATGATGCAGACTATTTGGCTGTCGCAGTTTGCGGCGCCGGAAGTGTTCGATGAAAGTCTGCCAACCGTTCAGGCGGACGTGTACTCGCTGGGGGCAATGGCCTTCGAGTTGGTGACCGGCCAGCGTCTTGCGTCACCTGTGCCAGATGCCGGCTCGGCGCCGCAGCCGGTCATGCGAGCAAGTGATCAGGTTCGGGCCAATAATGACGTTGCTCTTCGCGAGGCGATCGCAAGGCGACGCGGCACCACAACAAAGGCGCTGGTGACGGATCTGGAAGGCACGGTGGACACGGTCATTGCCCGGGCGGTGGCTCAGTCACCGGCCAATCGGTTTGCGTCGGCGTCCGCGCTTGCCCAGGCACTTGGCGGTGACGGCGCGGGGCAGGTCACATCCACAGGTCACGCGACGACCCCCGTCGAGAGGCGACCAAATGCTCACTCTCGACGAGGGGGCTTCTGGTGGGGAGTCGCGGTGGGCAGCCTGCTGTTCACCGCGCTGCTGATGAGCGTACTTGCCTAGCGCCCTTACTGTCGGGCGCGCCGGCTGCCGCCCGACGAGCGATTCCTCGACGATCCCGAACTGCGCTGACTGCGAGATCCGCCGCTTCGCGCGCTTGCGCGTGAGTTTGAACGTGACGCGCTCTGTCGGCTTGTACTCTGGCGTGGTGCGCTTTGGCGCGGCGGTGCCGATGAGCGGCTTGAGGTGTCTCGACGATTGCCCGCGCTGCTGGCACGCGGCGCCGCCGAGCGAGGCGCCGACGTCGTCGGAGCGCTCTGGCGCGTTGAGCGCCGGGTCGTCGAGCGCTGGGTCGTCGAGCGGGTCACCGCACTGGATCGCGTCTGCGATCGGTTTGGCGCGGCGCGGGTCGTTGTGGTAGTTCGCGATGTTGTACCGCGTGCCGGCGCACGCTCGCCGTCGGCGCGACGCGGCCCACCGGCCACGCGTGTGGTTGACCGCGTGGTTGTGACCGTCCGGTCGCGCTGCGGACCCTGAACGCTGGAACGGGTTCGGGTCGTGCGCGTCACACGGCGCCTGTTGTCATTTCGCGGGCTAAACGTTGTATTCGCCCGGCGCGTTGTACTGGCCGCTGACCGGGTCCGCGTGTCGCGCGGTTTGAGCGTGCGCACACCGTCGGTCGTCCGCCGTCCAATGCTGGCCGCCTGACGCCGCGTGGTCTGGAAGCTGCGCACATTTTGTCGGCCCACCGGGCGCCACCGATCGCCGCGGTATCCTCGATTGAGGCTGTTGGCATAGCCCTCGCGGCTGAACGCGCGCGGGCGGTTCCGGAAGAACGTGGGCTGGAACCGATGATGGTAGTAAAAGCTGCGCAAATAGGGCCGGCCAAAGAACGGGTGACTGGCGTAGTTGTGCAAATGAAAACGCAGATTGCGTGATGTCCATCCAATCTGGAAGGCGGTGGTCACACCGAAAAAATGCGGATTGTGAAAACCGTTAAACGTCGCGTACGGGTAGTAGTACAGCGGGAACGGATGCGGGAAGTACTGGATCACCGGCGCGGGCTGCACAACGACGACGCGCTCGGGCTCGTAGTAGGGCACATACACCACTTCGCGCTCTACGGGTGTGATGGTGATGGCCTCGTCCTCGCGCGCGACGACCACACGTTCGTCAGTCCTGAGATTACCGGCGTTGTATGCGCGGTCACGGAAGGACTCGATGGCGCTGATCACATCGGGTTGCTGATTGACGACGGCGGTGCCCAGATCGTACGTCCAGTCGAGGTCGTCGCTCATCATTTGCAGGACTTCGGGATAATTCAGAAGCGCCACTACAGACTCGTCCCATTCCGGATCAGGTACGAGAGACTCATCACCTTCGCGCTGTTCCAGAAAGCGGGCGGCCTGCACAATCTGCAGCGGATAGACCGATGCCGGCAGCACAACGGCCAACAGATCGTCCGGGTAGAGCGCCACGGGGCCCACGACGTCCTGCAGCACGTCGGCCGAAAGGGTCTCGATGACCTGTGGTGCATCGTCGCGCACTGGGGTTTGCGCGGTGGCGATCGTTGGCGTCGCGGCGAACGAAACTGCGGCGAGAAACGTCAGAGTTGTGTGGCGCATGGGCCTCTCCCGGGCGGGTATCGCCCGCTGTGTACCTGATGATGATGCTACGGCACGCAAGCTGAACGCGACCTTAACGCGAAAAACCGAGATAAATCAGCGGCTTTTACATAAAAAAGGCCGGGCGGTGACGTGCCGCCCGGCCAAGAGGTACCGACCTCATCCATAGCCGATACCCGGTGCTACATCTTGTTGTTCT
>JBCCMA010000110.1:0-12080 GCA_039026595.1 Pseudomonadota bacterium | reverse complement strand
TGCGGCACCGGCAGCGCGAGCATGACCGGCACCTGCGCGTCGTCGCTGGCGAGTGTGTATCCCGACGACGCCGAGCGCATCGCGGCACTGGCTGCCAGCAGCAACCTGATGAGTGGCCTGACCAGTTTGTTCATCATTATTTTCATCACGTTGCCGCTAACGGAATGGCTGTACGCGAGGCTCGCGCGACGATGAGTGACGACGCGACCACTCGGCGCGGATGGGCGGACTGGCTGAGCGTCATGCGCACCAGCGTTCTGGTGCTTGTGGTGACGTTCTTCGGTCAACTCGGCGCCAGTCTGGACGACCTGTCGCTCGCCCGCGTGCTGGCGGTGCTCACCGGGCTGGCGGTACTGCTGCTGGTGGTGCTGGCGGGCTATGCACTGGCGTTCGCAGTGCCATCCCGACTGCCGGATATTTTCTGGGTGTCGGCGGCGGCGACGTTGGCCGGGATGCCATTTATACCTGAGTCGGATGCGTTCATCGCCGCGCTGTCCGAGCTGAGCTTCGTGGCCATGATCACCCCGGTGCTCGCCTTCGTCGCGCTGGGGCTGACCGGACGCGAGGTCGCGCTTTTTCGGCGCACCGGGTTACAGGTTATTGTTATATCGGTGCTGGTGTTTGCAGGGACGTTTATCGGCTCCGCCGTCGTCGCGCACTGGGTTTTACGCCTCACCGGCTCCGCATCCTGATTGTATACAATTTGGATGCAATCGAGGTACCTTTTGTGTACCGTTTCACGGAGAGCACAACATGCAGGAGACGCCGATGCCCGCGCGAGCCCTATTCACCACCGTGGCGCTAGTCGCGCTCGGCATCAGCGCCCACGCGCAGGACGATTCGCCTGTGCTCGAAGAGGTCATCATCTCGGCCGAGAAGATCGACCGCTCCATCCAGGACACCACCACCAGTGTGTCCGTCACCGCGCAGGCCGATATTGAAGCCCTGAACGCCGTGGACATCGAGGATGTTCTGAAGCGTGTGGGTAACGCGGGCTTCGTGACGGTCGGCAGCGGCAGCAATGAGCAATTTACGCTGCGCGGCGTGCCCTCGCAGGGCGTAACGGCCGGCACCAGCACGCCGGTCTCCACGCTGTTTCTGGACGGCGCCGTAGTGCCCAACCAAGTCGTCGGCGCCGCCGTCTCCAACCTGTTTGATGTGGACCAGGTGGTCGTTCTGCGCGGCGCGCAGTCCACGGTTCAGGGCCGCAACTCGCTCATCGGCGCCATCGCGGTGAACACCACGGAGCCCGACCTGCAGGAATGGGGTGGCCGTGCCCGGGTCACCTACGGCAACTACGGCACCTATGAGGTGTCGGCCGCCGCCGGTGGTCCGCTTCAGGAAGACCGCTGGGGCGCACGACTCTTCGTGCAGCAGGCTGGGAGTGATGGCTTTGTCGAGCGGGCCGACGGACGCGACGGCGACGAAGAACGCAGCACTGTGGTGCGCGGCAAGCTGCTGTACGAAGATCCGAGTGGCTCAGGCACTACCCTCCGCCTCAATGCCACGCTCGCGCGCGAAGACGACGGCAGCGTTCTGGTCAGCGCCCAGAACCCGGAAGATCGCAACCAGATCACCGACGTCCTCCAGGACACCGAACGTAATCTGACGTTGCTCAGCGCCCGCCTCGACACGCCGATCAACGATCGGTGGGCGTTCGTACTGCAGGCCAGCCACTCCTCGGTGGAGGTCGATGCCATCAGTGACTTTGACGGGTTGGCCGATCAGGGCTTCGCGCAGACGTCGACGCGGCTCGACGACCGGCGCGACGTGGATGAAATCGCCGAATTCCGCTTTGTTTACGACGGCGGCGAGAAAGCCGACGGCTTCTTTGGCTTGCTGTGGGCGTCGCGTCAGGTGGATTCGTCCATCGACGCGGTCCAGGTATTCGGCGTTCCCGCGGTGGATCTCGGACCGTTGGGCCTGGATGCGCTGTACACCGGTCTGGTGTCCACACCGGGGGCGCCGCCGGGCGTGCCGCGTTTCATTAACGACCCGCTGCTTCTCGGCTCCACTCTGCCGCTGCGATCGCTGATCGATTTCGCGCCGGATTTCCGCACGCTGGCGGCGTTCAGTCAGTTCGACTTTTTCATTAATGACAAATTCACGCTCACAGCGGGCCTTCGCTACGAGGTTGAGGACGCGACCTTCGCAGGCGGTCAGGTCAATATTCTGCAAGACCCAAATGATCTCGTGGCCATTACCACCGGCAATCCCGCGTTGCCGGAGGCCGTTCGGGTCGGATTGATTGATGCCGGTGTGGACGCAGCGGCCGCCGGGTCCGTAGCCCCCAGCATCGCGAGCTTTTACTCCCAGTTTGCATTTGGCGCCGTGACCGCTGTGTTCGGCAACGACGATCCTTTGGCACCGGTTGATCTGACCGACGACGCCAGCTTCTCGGTTCTGTTGCCCAAGGTGACCTTGAGCTATGACTTCACCGATACGTTTGCAGCGTCGTTCACAGCACAAAAGGCCTATCGTCCAGGTGGCCTTGGTATCAACCCGGTGCAAACGTTCGTTTATTCCGTCGGCGAAGAAACGTCCTGGAACTATGAGTTTGCGGTGCGCAGCACCTGGCTCGACAACCGGATCTCGTTTAACGCCAACGTCTTTTTCATCGATTGGGAAGACCAGCAGCTCGAAGTGCAGCTCACGCCGGCGCCGCAGGACACGGTGGTTCTGAACGTGGGTCAGAGCGAGCTGTTCGGCTTTGAGGCTGAGGTGCGCGCCGCGCTGACCGACCGCTTTACGTTCTTTGGCAGCCTCGGCTATCTGGACACCGAAGTGGTGGCCGACGAACGCGATAACCCGGTCGGGGGGTCACTGGTCGGCGATGAATTCTCGTTTGCACCCAGCGTCACGCTCACGGGCGGTTTGCTGTTCCAGGACCCCTCGGGCTATAACGCCAGCGTCGATGTGAACTACCAGGGTGAAAGCCAGCCGCTGTTGCCGAACTTCGATACGGGCCGAATGAACGATGCACGTGCGGTGGTCAACGCGCGCCTCGGCTGGGATCGCGACAACTACACGGTGTTCATCTACGGCGCCAACCTGCTCGACGAACTGTATCTGGTCAACGCCGAAGCCGCCGGCGGCGGCGTGGTGGTTGGCGATCCGCGGACCTTTGGCATCGGCTTCTCGACCGCGTGGTGATCTGACCGAGACATGGCCGGGCTGGCACACGTCGTCGATGAAGTCATCGGCGCCATCAAGCCCGTGGGCGGTGTCGTCGGCCTATACCGCGCCGGCGACACCGAGTTTCTGAAAGGCTTTGGCTACGCCGACTTCGAAAACCGTCAGCCGTTCACACCTGACACGCGCTTCCGCTGCTGCTCGGTCACCAAGCAATTCACCGTCACACTGATCCTGCTTGCCCAGGCCGAAGGCCGACTCTCCCTCGACGACACGCCCAACCGCTATCTTCCGTGGCTTCCCGCCGCCGCCCGCGCAACGACACTGCGCAACCTGGCCACCAATCAGTCCGGCATCCCGGATTACTGGTGCATCGCCATGTTGACCGGCGCACGCGCAGAGAGCCGTTTTCGCGCAAAGGACGGCCGACGGCTGGTCGAGCAGACCAACTGGCTCGATTTCGAGCCCGGTTCACGCTTCGCCTACTCCAACACCAATTTTCTGATACTGGGCTGGATCGCCGAGGCGGTTTTCGGTGCCCCGCTGGCCGAGCTGATGGAGACCAAAATCCTCGGGCCGCTCGGGATGACCCGCAGCGCGCTCAGCCCCCGCACCAGCGAGCCGCTCGAGCACGGCGCCGTCGGTTACGAGCCCGGTCCAGACGGCAAGCCCATGCGCGCGCCGGTGGACATCGAGTGGTTCGGCGACGCGGGCCTTGTGAGCTGCGTGGGCGATCTGGCGCGCTGGGCGCGGCTGTTCGACGGCCACGGACCGGCGCCGCTGGTGGCGTGTGCGAAAAAGCTCGGCGTCGCGGGCACCTATCGTGATGGCCGCCCCGCGCCGTACCGCTTTGGCGTGAGTCGGCTCACGCTGGAAGATCACACCACCCTCGTGCACTTCGGCGCACTGCGCGGATGGCGTATGGCGCTCATGCACATAGAGAGCGCCGCGCTGACCGTGATCGCCGCGTTCAATAGCATGGTCAATCCCGCGCAGGTGGTTCGGCCGTTAGCCACCTACTGGCTGACCGGTAAACGCCTGGACGTTTCTCCAGAGTCCGCGCTCGATGCCCCGGTTGTTCCGTACCGGTCCCGCGAACTCGGACTGATTGTAGAGACTCAGCGGTCCGAAGATCGCCTGTATATCGATGCGGGCGGGCGAGCGGATACGCTGGCGCGGACAGCAGACGGTTGGGCCACACCGGACGGACGCGTTACCGCCGACATCCGCTCTGACGGCGGAACGGTACGTTTTGTCGCCGAAAATGTGGACCTGAATCTGTCACCGCTCACACACGGTGCCGGTGTGACACCGGGGCACTACACCTGCGCCGCCCTACAAAGCGAACTCGTTATTTCATCCGACGGGTCGGCGGCAACGTTCCTTGGCCCGCTGGGGTGCGCGGAAAGCCTGACACTTGAAACAGTGGGCGAGCACCATGCTTTGCTCCGCTGCGAGCGCGCACTGGATCACCCGGCGCCCGGTGCGTTCACGCTTTATACCCAGCCCCATCAGCGTTCGCTTCAGATCGGCTGCTGGGCCGCAGGCCACACGGTATGGACATTAAGGTAAATTCAAGATCAGGCGCTTTCTCGGTCGAGGCTGCAGATTCGGTCACATCCGCGGTCCCGCGTTCAAAATAAGATTGCGGAATGCGTGGTGACGGAAAATCGCAGAAGAAGAGGCGCATCAGTTTTACTGAACTGTCGCGGCCGGGCGCCTTGGTGACCGCCTGCGTTCTGGTGTGGTTCGTACCGTCTGTGCAGGCGATGATTCCCGCGCACCAGCTTGAGACGCTCAAATGGTCCGTGCTGGTGTTGACCGCACTAGCGCTGGTCGTACTCGGACTGATCATAATCGACCCGTCGGGCCGCAAATCGCGACGCGGCAATGTCCGCCGCTACTATGTGAGTACCTTGCTCGACTGCCTGTCGGTCGCCGTCATTCTCTACCTCGGAGAGTCGGTTTTCGCGCCCATGGCGGCTATGTATTTGTGGTGCATTGTGGGTCGGGGCTTTGTGGGCGGCGTAAAGCAGATGTTTGTTGCCGCTTTCGTATCACTGTGCAGCTTCGGCATGGTCTACTACGCGAGTCCGTACTGGCGCAGCGAACCGGTGCTTAGCCTCACCGTCACGAGCGTGATTGTGCTCCTTGTTCCCTTTTTGGCGTTGCTACTCCAACGCACCCAGAGAGCAGAGCGGCTGGCCCGCTTTCGCGCGGATCACGACAGCCTCACCCGCATGTTAAATCGGCGCGCATTCCGCGAGCGGCTCGACCTCGCGTTGACGACCCGTCAGCACGACGAACGCAAGACGCAGACCGACTTTCTGATGTTCATTGATCTGGACCGCTTCAAGGCGGTGAACGACGAGGCCGGTCACGCGGCCGGCGATCAGGCCTTGAAGGACATTTCCAAGCTCGTCCGCTCGGTGTGCGAGCAAGACGATTTCGCTGGCCGGATGGGTGGCGACGAGTTCTGCGTCTTCCTGTTTAATCGGAACGAAAAAGACGCGGAGGCCATCGCCGAGAAACTGCGCGCGAAGGTGGACGCCTATCGCCTCAAGTGGGGCGCACAGTATTTCAGTCTCGGAGCCAGTATCGGACTTGCCTCTACCGCCTCTACAACCCAGCCCGAGAAGTTCATCCGACTGGCCGATGCAGCCTGCTACGCCGCCAAGAACAACGGGCGCAATCAGGTGCACTCGCTCGATGAGAACATCAATGTGAATGACACCGTCACGATCCGCAAATTAAAACTCCCCGGCGGCGGATCATCCCAACTGGCCTGACGACCCAGGTATTCGCTGACGCAACGTCACGCCGGGTCCTGGTCTTTGGGCAAGACCTGTTCGGTCGCCGCTCGAATCTTTTTTCTGAGCCAGATGTGTGCAGGGTCCGCGTGATCCCGTTGATGCCATGCCAGATACATTGGCAAGGGCGACGTTCGAAACGGCAGCGGGGCAAAGTCCATACCGGCGAGCGGACCGAGCGACATGAGCCGGGCCTCGGTTGAAATCAGACGAGTCCCCAGCATGAACGGCCTCAAGGCACCGAAGTTGGGCACTGACACAGACGGCGGGCGACTCATTGAGATCTCATGGCCTGATAACGCCACGCCCGTGCTGCGGTTCTCTTCAAAACGAACCTCGATGTGCTCACAGTCTCGATACGCGGCTTTCGACGTCGGCGCGCTGCGGACGGCACCATCGAAAAAACAGACCAGACGATCCTTGAACAACAAAACCTGATAAATGTCCGGGCCCTCCGGCGGGAACGGCGTCACCACAAGATCGCACCGCGCCTCGCGAAGCAATGACGCATCCGGAACGCCGGACGAAATGAAACGAAAGCGGATGTCAGCACCGGCATCCAGCATGAGCTGCCGCGCCCTGGGGAATATAAGATCGCGCTGGAAATCGTTCGCCGCGATGGTGAACGCGTGTTCGCTACCGGCCGGCAAGAACGTTTGTTTCTGGCCCATCTGTTTAAGCTCGTCCAACACATGGCGCACCGGCGTGCGGAGTGCCTTGGCGTGCGCGGTAGGCGAGATGCTCCGGCCGGAGCGAACGAATAACGGATCGTCCAGAACCTGGCGCAATCGGGCCAGGGTATGGCTTACGGCGGATTGTGTGAGGGCCAGACGATCGGCCGCGCGGGACACGGATCGCTCCTCCAGAACAGCCAGAAACACCGTGAGGCTCTGCCCATCGAGCCTCAAATAATTATTTTTGTTCATATATAAAATAATAATACATGAATGGATTTAATTAACTCTATGCTCCACCCTGCGGAAAAACCACTGAAGAGGCCTGCCAATGAAACTCTCAACTGTCGCCGCCGTGCTCGCTCTGGCCATCGCCGGATGCGCCACCACCGCGTCCGAGGACGCCGCAACCACCAAAAATGACAACACGAACAACACACTCGCCGTCGCGAAGCAGTTTCTGACTGCTGCGGGTTCCGGCGACGGCGCCACGCTAATGGCGCTGACCGATGAGGATTTTGTCTGGCACAACGAAGGCGACAGCCGCCTGCCGTGGATTGGAAACTGGGCCGGCAAGCAAACGGTTTTCGGGACGTTCATGCCGGCGTTTGGCAAGGGACTTAGCGTGACCGCATGGACCACCGATTACGAATTCGTAAACGGCAATCAGGCCGTGTTCATGGGCACTATGGCGGCAGATGCCAACAACACAGGGGTGAATACCGGACTGATGAGTTGGGCCGTTCGCGTACACGTTGAAGACGGCAAGGTGAAAAGCTGGAACTGGTTTGAGGACAGCTACGCGGTGTCGCAGGCCTACCACGGCAAACGTAAATAGGCGGTAGGGATCATGGGACGCAAACTCGAAAACGCCAAAGCGCTCTACATGGAGGGCATCCGCGACGGCAACGCACGTGAGGCCGTCACGAAGTACACCGGTGATCGATATACGCAGCACAGCACGGGCGTCGCCGACGGCGTCGAGGGCTTTGTTGCGTTCTTTCTGCCGTTCATCGAGCGTAACCCGGTGCGCGACATTCGTATCGTGCGGGGGTTTGAAGACGGCCAGTATGTTTTTGTCCAGGCCTACCAGGACATCAACAACGGCGAAGCGCGCTGGATCACTACGGATTTATTCGATACCGACGCGGACGACAGAATCATCGAACACTGGGATGTCATCGCGCCGGTTGTCGACGACACCGTCTCGGGCCATAGCCAGATTGACGGCCCCACAGAGATTACCGATCTGGATGCCACCGCACGCAACAAGGCGCTGGTCAGTGAATTTCTGCACCAAGTACTGGTTAACGGTCACGTCGAGCGCATCGCGGACTTTATATCGACCGAAGAGTACATCCAGCACAACCCGCAGGTGGCGGACGGCATTGACGGTTTCGCGGTCTTCGCGTCTGCCCTCGCCGAGCAGGGCCTCGAAATGCGCTACGAAGATGTCTTCAAGGTGGTCGGCCAGGGCAATTTCGTTGTGAGCTACAGCCGTATGCGACTGGGCGACGATCAGTACGCCGTGTTCGATATCTTCCGTGTGAAAGACGGCAAGATCGTCGAGCACTGGGACAACATGGAGAAGATTCTGCCCAAGGATCAGTGGGGCAATAGCGGGAAGTTCTAGGCCCTATCCCAGCGGCGCAGGCAACACGCAGCGCTCGCCGTCGAGCGCGCGCGTGACCTCATCGTCATACTCAAAATCACCCTGGT
The DNA here is from genome assembly GCA_039026595.1 of Pseudomonadota bacterium. Lineage (GTDB taxonomy): Bacteria > Pseudomonadota > Gammaproteobacteria > Steroidobacterales > JBCCMA01 > JBCCMA01. Next base: position 3,745 of record JBCCMA010000110.1, on the reverse strand, counting down.
CGTACCGGCGCATGATGTCGCGGCTCTGCTGGCGGAGTTCGCGACGCTTTAGCGCGGCGTAAAAACGACGCACATCTTCCGGCGTCTCGAGGATCAACGGCGGCACCTCGACCGCCGCGCCGTCGCTGCCGCGGGCCACCATCGTGAAGTAGCTGGTGTTGGTGTGATTCACAACGCGGGTCTGCACGTTTTCAGACGTCACGCGCATGCCTACAACAAGCGAACTGCGGCCCACGTAGTTCACTGACGCAAAAAATGACACCAGCTCGCCCACTTCAACGGGCTTCAGGAAATACACCGTATCCACCGACACCGTCACGCAGTACGTCCCGGCGTGACGACTCGCACAGGAATAGGCGGCCTTGTCCATCAGTGACAACAGATGCCCGCCGTGGATCTTGCCGCCGAAGTTGGCCTGCGCTGGCACCATCAACTCGGTCATGGTGGTGCGCGAGAAGCTGACCTTCTGACCGTCCATCGAGCGCTAGACCGTGACGGCGTTGCCGCGGAAAATTCGCGCCAGATACCGACTTTGGGCAGGACTCGGCGCAGGCACCGAACACTGCAGCACCGCGCCGACCAACCGTTCCATTTCCTCAGCCAGTTCCTGCTCGGTGCTCGGTTCCTCAGCCCGGGCGCGACGCGTGAGCTGCACCTGATTGACGCTTGGCACCGTGGGTAGACGCTCGCACTCCACACCCAGCGTCACGGTAAACGCGTGCATCGACGTCTTAATGAACATGGCCAACGCAAACTCCTCGCGCGTGGAGGCGCGGGAGGTGTCCGGCGTCAGCAGCACAATCTGGCATCCGGGCATCATGGAAGCGGCCTTGGCCACCCGGAAGTGATGCGTCAGGTGATTCTCCACGAGGTCCGAAAACTGCTCATGCGACAGCACGCGGTCCCAGCTCTTGTCCGCGTCCGCGGCGAGTGCATTTAGCGGCAGCCGGTCGAAAGGGGTATTCACGACCGCACCGATTTGCGCGTAGCGCGACTGGACCTCTCGCAGTCCGCCTTCAAGGTCATCGCCCACCGCTTTTGCAGATAAGTCGATGCCGGAGTCCAACTCGATGCGATTGGCAATGTCGTCGGCGGCGTCCTGCGAGCGCGTCAGAACGCTGATGCTCGCCACGCCGTAGCGCCCAAACCCGTGGGCGATTTCCGCCGCTTCGTCGCGCATCGCTTCTGCCGTAATCACGACGTGCTTGCCCGCCAGCTTCGCCAGGTCCTCGGAACCGGGCGAGAGCATCATCTCGCCTTCGGTCACCGAGCGATCAAACTTCAAACCGCCCGAGGGGTGGAACGTCTCACCGCTGCTGCTTTCGTCGGCCAGACTGAACACGGTCGACAGGCCGATCTGTTCGTCCGTGGGCATCTTGTGCAGATGCAGGCGCCCGAGGATGCCGCTCTCGATGCGTTCCGCCGCCGCATTGATATCGCTGTCTTCGAAGAATGGGTCGGGCGTGTCGTCCACCTTGTCGACAAAGGCGTCGGCCTGCGCCGCATCCAGCACGCCGCCGGCGACAAGACGATTGACCAGCTTACGCGCCATGCCGTTGCCGAGCAGGAACCGCGTGGCGTTTGCCGTGGGCTTACCCTCACCCACTTGGGCAAACAACTTGCGCAGCGGCGCCGGCGCATCGCTCCATTCCGAGAGTTTGCCCAGGTCGTTTTCCGCCAGGCGCGGAATAAAGTCAGGTGACGCTCCGGCCGCCAAAGACGCGAGGATCGCGGCGTGGGTACGATTCAGACGCACGTTCTCGAGGATGAGTCGGCCACGGCGCTGGAACAGTCCGGGCGCACCGCCCAGCCCGCGCAGTCGCGCCCCGTCCACCGGACCGGGCGCTGTGGCGTTGATCTGAATTTCGGGTCCCAGGTGTCGCGACAGAATTTCGGCCAGTGCTCGTTGTCCGGCTTTGGACACGGCGTAGTCCGCGCGGTTTGGATAGGCCACCGACACGTATTTTTCGCCACCGAAATAGCTGGACACGTTCAGGATTGAGCCCGATCCCCGCGCCTTCATGCGCGGCGCAAACTTGCGAATCAGGGAGTAGTTGGAAATCAGGTTGGCCTGCATCGTGGTGTTCCACGCATCGAGGCTCATGTCGCAGACCATTTCCTCGGCACCGGCGATGCCCGCGTTGTTGATCAGGAAATCCAAGTCGCCAAATTCGTCAATGGTGCGCTGGTAAAGCCGCTCGAGTGCCGCCTCGTTGCCGACATCAATACCGTCGATCACCAGCACGCGTTTCTCCGCGTCCGGGTAGCCCACTCGGTGCAGTTCGTCGACGATGTCTTTGCGCGCGGCTTCCAGTTTGCCGGGGCTGCGTGCCGCGAGCAGCACCCGCGCGCCGGCAATCGCCAGATAGCGGCCGAGCTGCAGACCAATGCCCAGACTGCCGCCGGTGATCATCGCCGTTTTGCCCAGATGCAGGCCGGCCAGTACGCGCTGAATCGGCATGGGCATCGCCGACTTGCCGGTAGCGCGCAGAATATTGCGCGGCACCCACAGGTTGATCGCGTCCATCTTGCGCACGCCGTTATTCAGCGTCACGGTCCAGTCCGTCGAAAACGCCAGGTTCTCGGGGCAGTTGTTGTCGTAGCGGACAAGTTGGTTGGGCACGTGTTCCCAGCCAAAGTCACCCTTGTCGAGGCTGTGCCGTTCTTCATAGCGCCAGACGCGGATCAAGGCCTCCACCGCCGCGCGTTTGATCTCGTTCAGGCGATTGCCCTGCCCATCGTCATCATTGGTCACGAACGTGACCGGTGGGGAGGTGTAACCCAGATCGCTTTCGGCCACGTGCCGCGCCAGTGCAGAGGCAAACGCCACCGGCGCCACCAGTTCGTTTTCAACAAAGCCGGCAATGTCTTCGTCATCCGCGGTGCTGAGGCTGTAGCCGTGCTCGCCGTTCGGTGTGGCGGGCAGCATGATGACCCCGTCTAACCGGCCGAACTGATCGTCGATCAGTTTGAACACACGCTCCAGCGTCTCGGCGCGCAGCGGATCGACGTGCTGCACGTGGATCGCCGCGGCGTCCATCGCCTGCACGCGAGCGCGGCCGCGGCCGACGGTATCCAGCCTGCGGAAACCAAGCACCACCTGGGCGCCGTTGCGCACATGCCCGTCGGCAAACACCAGCGCCTCGTTAACATCTTCGCCCGCGAGCACCAGCACCACCTTGTTGCTCAAATCCACAAGGCGCGCGTCGGGCCAGGAGACCAGACGGTCCAGACTCTGTGTCGGCACTTGCATGCCGTTGGTGATTTCGAAGGCCTGGCCGGAGAAGGCCGCCGTGTCGTCGGACGACAGCCATGAAATGGTTGCCGCGACGTCATCCGGCGTGGGGTAGCGGTATTTCAGTTCACCGTCGTCGTCCGGTCGTTTGGCGATCATCAGATCGGTGAACTCGCCTGCGGTCGTGCCCGGCTCCGCGCCCTGCAACTCGTCCATCGCGGCAAACACAGAGTCGATGCGCTCCGAGGCAATCGGGCCCGGATACACCGTGTTGACCCGGATGCCGCGGTCTCCACCAAGTTCATTCGCGAGCCCCTCGGACAGCGCGTTCAAGCCCGACTTCGGCACCACATACGGGATGCGACCGTAGTAGCGCGTGCGGGAGAAAATGGTCGACACGTTAATGATCGAGCCACCGTCCACCATTTCGGGCACCGCCGCGCGCACCATGTGCCACGGTCCGCCAAGAAGGTTCATCGCCGACTCGAACATGGTCTCGTCATCACCGCG
>JBCCMA010000109.1:0-12188 GCA_039026595.1 Pseudomonadota bacterium | reverse complement strand
GTTGAACGCCGAAGTCACCATGGCCGTGCGCGCGCTCGACACGCTGTCTGTGGAGCAGCGGCGAGTTATTGCTATGTCCGTTTTTCAAGGCTTGACGCACCGCGAGATTGCCGATGTTACGGGCAAGCCGCTTGGCACCGTCAAGACGCTGATTCGCCGCGGTCTGATCCAGATTCGACGCGACCTCGACGACCCGACCATGGCGGCGTCCGGAGGCGCTGCGTGACCAGCCTGTCAGGCGGCCTCGAGCGGTTGCAGGACTTATTGATCAAGCGCGCACTCTGGGGCATCGACACCGGAGAGTCGCGCGAGCTGTCGCGCTTGAGCGTTGAGTATCCCGACGTTGACCTCGAGTTTGTGGATGACACGGTCGCGTTACTCGATGCGATGGACGTGCCGCCAGGCACAGACATTCCACAAAACGTTCACAACGCGGTCATGGCCAGCGCACTTGATGCGACGCCCGGCATTGGCGCCAACGGCCGTTTGGGCAACGCATCGTCTCCGAGTCCAGGCACCGCATTGCCGTGGCTGGCGGCGGCTGCGCTCGGCCTTGTGGCCATGTTAGCGTGGTTGCGGCCGGTCGATGTGAAAAAGAGCGATGGTCCCCATCTTTCCGCCGCAGCGACGGTTGCAGACTTTGTGTCGGGTTCCGACCCCGCTGGTCGACGTGCGCACGGCACCGTGTCATGGGATGCGTCACGCCAGTTGGGACAGCTCAAAATGCAAGGCGTGGTGGCAAATGACCCGGCGCAGTCGCAGTATCAAGTGTGGATCGTCGACGGTACGCGATCGGATCGCTACCCGGTGCCCGGCGGTGTCTTCGACGTCGGGGATGACGGTCGGGCGAACCTGTGGATTCATCCCAGCGTGCGAATCGACGACGCCACGTCTTTCATCGTGACGCTGGAACGGGCGGGCGGGGCCGTGGTGACCGAACGGTCCAGACTGGTCGCATCGGCATCGATGTAGGGGAGCCGGTGCGCACATTATGGTGAGTGGGCGCTAGCCGGTTACCCGAGTCGCTCGTACAATACGCGGCCCGACCCCAGTGGTAAGCCCATGTCCGCGTCCTCCCAAAGCGTCAGTCACACCGCCAGCACGGTTCTGATGGTGCGCCCATATGAGTTCTTCTCCAATCCGGATACCGCTCGGACCAACGCGTTTCAGACCGACGCGCCCGCCGACGCCACCGCGCGGGTCCAGTCGGAGTTCGACGCAATGGTCGAACAGCTGCGCGCCGTTGGCGTTCAGGTGGTGGTGCTGGACGACAGCGCCGACCCGGTTACGCCGGATGCCGTTTTCCCGAACAACTGGGTCAGTACGCATGCGGATGGAACGTTGGTTCTTTATCCGATGGAACCCGAAAGCCGACGCCCTGAACGACGCGCTGACGCGATCACCGCGCTGTTTGCCGAACACGGTTTTGAGATCCGGCGTCTGATCGACTACACGCATTTTGAGGCCGACGCACATTTCCTCGAGGGAACCGGCTCGCTGGTGCTCGACCGTGTCCACCATCGCGCGTACGCCTGCTACTCGGCGCGGACCCATGCGACGGTCCTGCGCCGGTTTTGTGAGGACCTCGGCTACGAGCCCGTCGGGTTCCAGGCTCAGGGTCAGGACGGCACGCCGATCTACCATACCAACGTGATGATGGCAGTGGGCACGCGCGTGGCGATTGCGTGCCTTGACGCCATCCGGGACAGTGACCGACGTCGTGTTGAGACCGCCCTTCGATCCGAGCATGAGCTGGTCGCCATCTCGCATGCCCAGACCAGCGCGTTTGCGGGCAATATGCTTGAGGTCAGCAACGAAGATGGCGAGGCCATTCTGGTCATGTCCGGCACCGCCCGTGCGGCGCTCGACACCGGGCAAGTCGAGGCGCTGTCTGCGCACTGCACGCTGGTGCCCGTCGATGTCCCAACGATTGAAACCTCGGGTGGCAGCGTACGCTGTATGCTCGCGGAAGTGTTTTTGCCCCAACGTGAGAGGCTTTGACCGTGAAACCCACGCTTGTCAGTCAAAAAAAGAAGGAGCGCTCCATGTCTCAATCCGGAAAACGCCCACCCATGGCACCGTTAATCATCGGCCTGCTGGTCTTGGTGGCGTTGGTGGCGTCCAAGAGCTTCAAGACTGTCGAGGCGGGATACGTGTCCGTCGCCACGCTCTTTGGAAACGTGCGTCCGGCACCGTATACCGAGGGCCTGCACTTCCCGGTGAACCCGCTGTACAAATGGCACGATTACGACGCCCGCAAAAAGACGCATAAAGAAGTCGCCAACGTGCCATCCCAGGACCAGCTTCAGACGCAGCTTGAGGTCAGCGTCCAGTACCGCCTGATTGCCTCTGAGGCACCGAGCATTCTCACCGACACGGGCAGCGCGATCGATGTGGTGAATGTGCACCTGATTCCGAAGCTGCGTTCGCTTGTGCGTGAGCAGGGCAAAAGCATCAAGCGCGCCGAGGATTTCTTCACCGAAAAGACGCAGGAACAGCTGCAGGCCGGCCTGACGCTGGGTATGGCCGAGTTTATGCGCCCCAAAGGTGTCGAGGTCGAAGACGTCCTGATCCGCGATATCCAGCTGCCGCCGTTCATCACCAAAGCGATTGAGCAGAAGAAAGAACGCGAGCAGGAAGTTGAAAAACAGAAGGCGGAACTGGAGCGGTTTCGGACTGAGCAGCAACAGAAGATCGCGCTGGCCGAAGCCGAGCGTGTGGCGTCGGAGCAGCAGGCGGAGCAGCGCAGGATTCTCGCCGATGCGCAGGCCTACGAGATTCGCAAAATCAACGAAGCGGTCGCCGCCAATCCCGCGTACATCCAGCTTCAGGCCCTGCAGGCGCTCGAACAGATTTCGAAAGACCCCGCCTCAAAGATGTACTTCATGGACGGTGACAGCGCCATGCCGCTGCCGCTTATGCACATGGGTGACCGCCCGTAACCGGACCACGTATGACCATCGAATACACGCTGGCGGCGTCGGAGCCGCGCACCCACCGGTTTAACGTCACGCTTCGGATCGCCGAGCCAACGACGTCCGGGCAAATTCTCTCATTGCCAGCGTGGATTCCGGGCAGCTACCTGGTGCGTGATTACGCGCGGTTCGTCGGCCGAGTCAGCGGCCGTGATGAGCGTGGTGCGGTTCGCGTCACCAAGACGAGTAAGAACCGCTGGCAGTGCGCGCCGGCGTCGGGTGCATTGACGCTTGAGTATGAGATTTTCGCGTGGGATCAAAGCGTGCGCGGTGCGCATCTCGACGATACTCACGGTTTCTGTAACGGCGTGAATGTGTTCCTCGCAGTGGCCGGACAGGAAGACCAGCCGGTGCGCGTACACCTGCGTCATCCGGACAACATCGAAAGCACATGGCGCGTCGCCACCACGCTCCCGCGTGACGGGGCGCAGCCGTGGCAGTTCGGCGCCTACCGTGCCGCGGACTATGACGAGCTGATCGATCATCCGATTGAAATGGGCGAGTTCACGGTCGTGGACACGGATGTTGCGGATGTGCCGCATCGAGTTGTGTTGTGCGGGCGGCACTATTGCGATGAAGATCGGCTTGCGCGCGACGTCAAGCGCATTTGCGAAGAGCACGTTGCGCTTTTCGGTGAGTTGCCGGCGATGGACGAGTATCTGTTTCTGACCCGCGTTTTGGGTCAGGGATACGGCGGTCTTGAGCACCGCAGCTCCACCGCGCTGGTCTGCAGTCGCGATCAATTGCCGTCGGACGACGCGGACACCAACGCGCGGTATCAGTCGTTCCTCGGACTGGTGAGCCACGAGTATTTTCATACGTGGAACGTCAAGCGGATCAAGCCTGCCGTATTCACGCCCTATGCACTCGACGCCGAGTCCTACACCGAGTTGCTATGGGTATTTGAGGGCATCACCAGTTATTACGACGATCTGGCGCTCGTGCGCAGCGGCGCGATCCGCATCGACGATTACTGGCGATTGCTCGGTGCCATGACCACGCGTGTGCTTTCTGCGCCGGGTCATCAGGAACAGACGTTGGCCGAATCGAGCTTCGACACGTGGATCAAGTTCTATAAGCCCACGCCGGACACCGCGAACGCTGTGGTGAGCTATTACGCGAAGGGCGCGTTGATCGCGTTGGCGCTCGATCTCACATTGCGCGATCGCACGAACGGCAAGGTCAGCCTCGACGATGTAATGCGCGCGCTCTGGTCACGCTACGGTGCCACCGGTAACGGCGTACCCGAAGACGGGTTCGAGGCGCTTTGCGAACATGTCTCCGGTCTTGAGCTCACCGCGTTTTTCGATCAGGCGATTCGTAGTACCGAGATGGTGCCGCTCGCCCCACTGCTGCAAACCTGCGGCGTCGATGTGTCGTCGAGCCAGGGCGACGGGCCGTCGGTATCGCTCGGCGTCGTGTTCGAGCCCGACAGCGCACGACTGCGTTCTGTACGGCGTGGCAGCGCGGCAGAAAAGGCGGGTCTCGCGCCGGGTGATGAACTCATCGCGTTGAACGGTCTGAAGGTGGTGCCTGCGTCGCTGTCCTCAGCGCTCGCCGCGTACAAACCCGGTCAGACATTCGACGCGCACCTTTTCCGTGACGATGAGCTGATGGTGCGCCCGGTCACGCTCGACGCCGCACCGGAGACCACCTGGCGGTTCGCAGCGAACGACGACGCCACGGCTGCCCAGCGCGCCCGCCGCGCCGAGTGGCTGCACCGCGACGCTTAACGCGGATCGGTGACCGCGCCGGTCGACGCGCTGGAGACCAGTGTCGCGTATTTGGCCAGCACCGCAGAGGTGGCAGTGGGGGGCGGGGCCCACGCCCGCTGGCGCGCGTCGAGGATGTCATCGGACACGTCGAGGACAATGGTTCGGGCCACCGCGTCAATGGTGATGCGGTCACCGTCTTCGATCAACGCAATGGGCCCGCCGCTGGCCGCTTCCGGCGTCACGTGACCCACCACAAACCCGTGACTGCCGCCGGAGAAGCGGCCGTCAGTAATCAGCGCGACGCTGTCACCCAGACCGCGCCCCATAATGGCGCCCGTGGGGCTGAGCATCTCTCGCATCCCGGGCCCGCCCGTCGGGCCCTCGTAGCGGATGACGACCACGTTGCCGGCCACAATCGATCCGTCAAGGATGGCCGCCAATGCGGCTTCTTCAGAATCAAACGTGCGTGCCCGTCCGGTGAATCGTTCGCCTTCCTTGCCTGAAATCTTGGCGACGGCGCCCTCCGGAGCGGCATTGCCGTACAGCACCACCAGATGGCTCTCGGGTTTGATGGGATTGTCCAGCGTTCGAATGATGTCCTGACCGGCAGGGTACGGGGCGACGTCGGACAGATCATCCGCAAGCGTGTCACCGGTGACCGTGCGGCACTGTCCGTGCAGCAGGCCATTTTCCAATAGTGTTTTCATCAACGGCCGGATGCCACCAATGGCAATCAGCTCCGACATCAAATAACGCCCTGAGGGTTTGACGTCGGCGAGAACGGGGACCTTGCGACCGAGCCGCGTGAAATCGTCCAGCTCGAAATGCACCTCCGCCGCATGCGCCATCGCAATGAGATGCAGCACCGCATTGGTCGAGCCACCAAGGGCAATGACCACGGTGGCCGCATTCTCGAACGCTTCGCGCGTCATGATGTCGCGCGGTCGCACGCCGAGGCGGATCAACTTCATCAGAGCCGTGCCCGCGTCACGGCTGTCGCGCGCCTTCTGGTCCGAGACCGCCTCCTGCGCGGAGCTGTTTGGCAGCGACATCCCAAGCGCCTCAATGGCGCTGGCCATCGTGTTGGCGGTGTACATGCCGCCACAGGACCCCGGTCCTGGTATCGCGGTGCGCTCGACCTCCAGCAACTCTTCGTCACTGACCTGACCGGCCGCATGGCCGCCGACCGCTTCAAACACGGAAACGATATCGCGCCGCTTCTGACCGGGCCGAATCGTACCGCCGTACACAAAGATGGCCGGCCGATTCAATCGCGCGAGGGCCATCGCGCACGCCGGCATATTCTTGTCGCAGCCGCCGATGGCAATGACGCCGTCAAAGCCCTCGCCGGCGACCACGGTTTCGATCGAGTCCGCGATGACCTCACGCGAGACCAGCGAATAGCGCATCCCGGGCGTGCCCATGGAGATGCCGTCAGAGATGGTGATGGTATTAAACAGCACGCCTTTCCCGCCGGCCGCGTCGACCGCGGAGCACGCCTCGCGGGCGAGACTGTCAATGTGCATGTTGCAGGGTGTAACCATTGAGAAGGTCGATGCCACGCCCACCTGCGGGCGTTGAAAATCGTGGTCTTCAAAACCGACGGCGCGCAACATGGCGCGGCTTGGGGCGCGCGCAACGCCGTCGACGACGACGGAGGAATAAGGGCGGTGTGTTTTATCGGACATGGGCTCTCTGGAGGGTCGGACGCGCACAAAAACAGCGTGACGGGATCGCTTGACATCGCGTGCGGGCTTGATTAGAACAAGGAACATACAGCGACGCCAGTCGCGTTCGCCACGGAGCACACATCAATGGTTCATCGTCGCCCGCCGCGCAAACCGCTCATGATCGCCAAGGCCGCTCGCCATGAGTCGCCCCGCGCCGGCTACGCTGTTGCCGGTCTGCTCCTTCTTGCACTCCTCCTTATCGGCTTACAGGCCGGGGGCGTTGTGTAGCGTAAGCGAATACGAAACAACGAACCCCGCGCCCTGCGAAGGTCGCGGGGTTTTTTTTTGCCGCCGCTCTCCACTTCACGAACAGGACAAACCCATGACGGACTTAACGACAGCCACGGATTCCAACCGGCTCATCATCTTCGACACGACGTTGCGCGACGGTGAGCAGGCGCCCGGTTGCAGCATGACCCTCGATGAAAAACTGATTGTCGGCGAAGCGCTGGCTGCGCTCGGCGTGGATGTTATCGAGGCGGGCTTTCCCGCCGCGTCGCCGGGCGACTTCAAGTCCGTACAGGCGCTCGCCGGTGCGCTGCGTGGCCCCACCATCGCGGGTCTGGCGCGCAGCCAGAAACGGGACATCGAAACCGCGTACGCCGCGCTTGAGCCCGCGCCGCGCAAACGGCTGCATGTGTTTCTGGCCACCAGCGCCATTCACCGTGAATTCAAACTCAATATGGCGAAGGACGAAATTCTGCGGCGCGTGGACGACAACGTGCGTCTTGCGCGCGCGCTTTGCGACGATGTCGAGTTCTCGCCCGAGGACGCGTCGCGCACCGAACTGCCCTTTCTCGCGGAAGTGGTGCGCGTGGCCCTCGACGCCGGGGCCACAACCATCAACATCCCCGATACGGTCGGCTACACCGCTCCGGGTGAGTTCCATGATGTGTTCACCTATCTGCGAGAACACGTCGAGGGGATCAATCGCGCCGTACTGAGCGTGCACTGCCACAATGATCTTGGGTTGGCCGTTGCAAACAGTCTGGCCGCGGTTCGCGCCGGCGCGCGTCAGGTCGAATGCACGATCAACGGCATCGGTGAACGTGCCGGCAACTGCGCGCTTGAAGAGATCGTCATGGCCGTCCGCACCCGCCGCGACATCCTGCCTTACGAAACCGGTATCGATACGACCCGTCTGCACGCTACCAGTCGGCTGGTGGAGCAGGCGACCGGTCTCCACGTCCAGCGCAACAAGGCGATTGTGGGGGCGAACGCGTTTGCCCACGAAGCCGGCATCCACCAGCACGGGATGATCCAGAACGCAGAAACCTACGAAATCATGCGGCCGCAGGATGTGGGCATCAGCCGCACGCAACTGGTGCTTGGCAAACACAGTGGGCGACACGCGTTCCGTCAGCGTGTGGAAGAACTCGGTTACGCCATCAACGGCGATGATTTTGAGGCCGCATTCGATGCATTCAAGAGGCTGGCGGACGTCAAGAAGGACATTTACGACGCGGACATCGAGGCGATCATTTTACGTAATGAAACGGCGACCGACGGTCCGTGGGAAATGGCGACGCTTAATACGCGGACCGACTTTGGTTCGGCGGCGCGGGCGCGCACCACGCTGCGTCATCGCGACGGTCGGGTGGTGCATGGCAAAGCGGACGGTGATGGTGCCGTCGCGGCCGTGTTTGGCGCGATACAGGACGCGGTGGGGACGCAGGTGAACCTGCGGCAGTTTGATGTGCGCGGCGTCACATTTGGCGACGATGCACAGGCCGACGTTGCACTGGCAATCGACCATGAGGGCGGGCACTATCACGGCTCCGGGCTGAGCACCGACGTTGTTGAAGCCAGCGCCCGCGCCTTTATTCAGGCGATCAACCGGGCGCATCAAGACAAGGCCCCAGAGGCTTTCGAGACCACTGCTGCGGCAACGCGGACGGAGGAGTCGGTGTCAGCGTAAACCCCATACGCCACAGGACACCCCATCATGACCACCAAACACCAGATCTGGCACAACGGCGACCTCGTTGACTGGGATCACGCCACGATCCACGTGACAACGCACGCGCTGCATTACGGTTCTTCGGTGTTTGAGGGTATCCGTGCCTACCGCAAAGGCGATGAGACGGTGTTCTTCCGGCTGCGCGACCACAACCAGCGTTTGTTTGATTCCGCCAAGGTGTATCGCATCGACATTCCCTTCTCGGTGGAGCAGATCGATGCGGCGTGCCATCGGGTTGTCGCAGCCAACGGTCTGACCACCAACGGTGCGTATCTTCGCCCGATCGCCTTCCGTGGCGCGGTGGGGTTGGGCGTGGTCGCGCCCAAGGACTCACAAATTGATGTGTCGATCATCGCCCAGGAGTGGGGGGCCTACCTCGGGGATGAAGGCCTCGCAAAGGGGGTCGATGTGTGCATTTCGAGCTGGCAGCGGCTGGCGCCGAACACAATGCCGGCGGCGGCCAAGGCTGGCGGCAATTATTTGTCGAGTCAGTTGATCGGCATGGAGGCGCAACGTCTCGGCTTCCATGAAGGCATTGGCTTGACTGTTGACGGCATGGTCAGCGAAGGGGCTGGCGAAAACCTGTTCATGGTCAAAGGCGGCTGTGTCTACACGCCACCATCCAGTTCGTCGATTCTCTCGGGCATCACCCGTGATTCACTGATTACGCTCGCGCGAGAGCGCGGACTCGATGTGGTGGAGCGTTCGCTGACGCGTGAGTCACTGTATCTGGCCGACGAGTTGTTTTTCACCGGTACGGCCGCCGAGGTCACGCCCATCCGCTCGGTCGATCGCTTGCCGATCGGCGCCGGCGAGCGCGGACCGATTACCGAGCAGCTGCAGTCCGATTTCTTTGGTCTGTTCGATGGGACCACACACGATAAATGGGGCTGGCTGACGCCCCTCGAATCCCCCGCCTGAGGCGGCACGCGCGTCGGTGCGAAGGAGAGATTTGCTATGCCCCAAACCCTGTTCGACAAGATCTGGCAACGCCACCAGGTGGTTGGGGAAAGCGCGTCGGCGCCGGCAACCGTTTACATCGATCTGCACCTCGTCCATGAGGTGACTTCACCGCAGGCGTTTTCTGTGCTGCGCGAGCGCGGACTGTCCGTGCGCCGGCCGGACCGCACGCTCGCGACGCTCGATCACTCAACGCCGACTCGTGCAGCCGAGTTGTACGGGGCGTTGCGGCCCGGACCCGCCACAACGCAAATTCAGACGCTGCAAAAAAACTGCGCTGACTTCGGGGTGCCACTGTACGACCTGGACAGTCGTGAGCGCGGCATCGTCCACGTCATCGGACCCGAACTTGGCGCGTCGCATCCTGGATTCACAATCGTCTGCGGCGACAGCCACACCTCAACGCACGGCGCGTTTGGTGCGTTGGCTTTCGGGATCGGGACAACCGAAGTGGGCCACGTCCTGGCCACACAGTGCCTGCTGCAGCGCCGGCCGAAAACCATGGCGGTGAATGTGAACGGACGGCTGGCGCCGGGTGTAAGCGCCAAGGACCTGATCCTCGCGATCATCGGCAGGCTCGGCGTTGGGGGCGGCACCGGGCACGTTCTCGAGTATCGCGGCGAGGCGATTGCGGCGCTGTCCATGGAACAGCGGATGACTGTCTGCAACATGTCGATCGAGGCGGGCGCCCGGGCCGGGCTGGTGGCCCCCGACGACACCACGTTGGAATATTTGCACGGACGGCGATTTGCGCCGCGTGGCCGCGACTGGGCGGCGGCCGTGTCGCGCTGGCGAGCGCTCCGCTCGGACGACGGCGCCGTGTTTGACCGGAGCGTCGAGCTGGATGCGTCTGCTCTGGCTCCGATGATTACCTACGGCACCCATCCCGGCATGGTCATGCCCATCGACGGCACCGTCCCGGCGTCGCAGCGCTCGGCGCTGGACTACATGGGATTGTCTGAGGGCCAGCGGCTGATCGGCCAGCCTGTCGATGTGGTGTTTGTCGGTAGTTGCACAAACTCACGACTGAGCGATTTACGTGACGCGGCACGTGTCCTGCGCGGTCGCAAGGTGCGCGACGGTGTGCGCGCGCTCGTCGTACCCGGGTCCCAGCAGGTCAAGCGCGACGCCGAGGCCGAGGGGCTGCACGAGATCTTTCTGAGTGCGGGCGCCCAGTGGCGCGAGTCGGGATGCTCCATGTGCATCGCGATGAACGGCGACGCCGTCGGTTCAGGACAGTACTCGGTATCGACCAGCAACCGTAATTTTGAAGGGCGGCAGGGTCGCGGTGCTCGCACGCTGCTGGCCAGCCCCATGACGGCGGCGGCCGCGGCGGTCACCGGCCGCGTGACGGACCCGCGACAGTTCCTCTGACGGAGACAGAACATATGGAACCATTCGTTTCGCTGACGTCGCGTACGGTCGTTCTTCCGGCCGAGGACATCGATACAGACCAGATCATCCCGGCGCGCTTCCTGACGACCACCACCCGCGCTGGACTTGGCCAGCATTTGTTTTCCGAGTGGCGCTATCTGGACGACGGGACACCAGACCCGTCGTTCACTATGAATATGCGGCAGTCACAGGGGGCGCAGGTGCTGGTGGCCGGCCATAATTTTGGATGTGGCTCGTCGCGTGAACATGCGCCGTGGGCGTTGTATGACTTTGGCATTCGCGTGGTAATCAGCACGCAAATCGCCGATATCTTCCGATCAAACGCGCAAAAGAATGGCATCGTTCCGATTCTGGTAAATGACGAGATTCACCAGTGGTTGCTGACGCATCCCGACGTGGCGGTGACCGTTGATCTCGAATCCATGACGCTGCGGCTGCCAGGTGCACGACAGGTCGAATTCGAACTCGATCCCTTCGCACGCCATTGCCTGATGCAGGGCGTCGATCAGTTGGGCTTTCTGCTTGCACAAACCAGTGACGTCGACGCATTTGAGCGTGATCAACCGTTGACGCCGGCGATTGCGGTGGCCAGCTAGCATGTGCGCCCACAAAATTGTTTTGTTGCCGGGCGATGGTATCGGACCGGAGGTGACGGCCGCCGCACGCCGTGTTCTTGAGGCAGTAAGCACGACGCATGCGCTGTCCTTTGCCTTTGAGGAACACTTGATCGGTGGCGCGGCGATCGATGCGACCGGACGGGCGTTGCCGGAGAGCTCACTGCAGGCGTGTGTCGCATCCGATGCGGTTTTTCTGGGCGCGGTGGGTGGTCCCAAATGGTCGGACCCAGGTGCTGCCGAGCGCCCTGAGAAAGGTCTTCTGGCCC
This sequence comes from Pseudomonadota bacterium, assembly GCA_039026595.1. Classification (GTDB taxonomy): domain Bacteria; phylum Pseudomonadota; class Gammaproteobacteria; order Steroidobacterales; family JBCCMA01; genus JBCCMA01. Next base: position 570 of record JBCCMA010000109.1, on the reverse strand, counting down.
TGCGAGCTGAGCTCGGCGTGTACGCGAACCTGCGGCCCGTCGTACCCAACGCCAGTCTTGGTTACGCGTCGCCATTGAAGCCCGACCGCCTGGCCGGCGTCGATGTGATGGTCGTGCGCGAGCTGACCGGCGGCATGTATTTTGGCGAAAAAGAAGAGGGCACGGATCGGGCGATCGATGTGTGCGAGTACACGCGAGGCGAAGTTGAACGGGTGACGCGTGTCGCGGCCAGGTTGGCGCGCGCCCGCAACGGTCGCCTGACGTCGGTGGACAAGGCCAATGTGCTTGCGACGTCGCGCCTGTGGCGGCGCACGGTGACACGCGTGATGGCCGATGAATTTCCCGACGTGTCGCTGGAGCACATTCTGGTGGATGCCGCGGCGATGTATCTGATGCAGCGACCGGCGTCGTTCGATGTCATCCTGACCGAGAATCTGTTCGGTGACATTCTGACCGTCGCCGATCGAAGCGGACGCCAGCAATCCCATTGAACCGGCGAGCATCGACGCCTCGTCGGTCAGAATGTCACCGAACAGATTCTCGGTCAGGATGACATCGAACGACGCCGGT
>JBCCMA010000108.1:0-12230 GCA_039026595.1 Pseudomonadota bacterium | reverse complement strand
GGCACCAGTCCGCACTGCTGGGCAGCCTCAAACTTGGCCGCAACCACGCCGTCCGTCTCGCCGTACAGTGCTCGGCGCTCCGAGTGACCAACCAGGACAAATTCGCAACCCAGATCTTTGAGCATCGGGCCCGACACCTCGCCGGTATGGGCGCCCTTGGCGTGCACCGACACGTTTTGTCCCCCCAGACGAGCCGGCGAGCCACTAAGCCGCGCCTTCGTGGCAGCAAGGTGCACAAAGGCCGGGAACAGAAGAATGTCGGCATCCTGATTGTCGGCAATGGCGGGGAGCAGCCCGTCGAGCAGTGCGTCCACACTGTCGAGGGTCCCGTTCATTTTCCAGTTGCCTGCTGCGATTTTCCGGCGCATGTTCTATTTTTCCGAAGTTTCTCGCCCCGAGTCGGCGCGCAAGCTTATCGAGCCGTCGCCCGGACTTCAATGCCGATGCGCTGCGTCGCGATTTTCCGCCCTAAGTGGCTTCGGTCGCCACCACGTCAGCAAGTTGTGCGGTCAGCGCATCAACCATCGCGGCATCACGGGCCTCCACCATCACACGGATCACCGGTTCGGTACCGGATGCCCGCAGGACAACGCGGCCGTTTTCACCGAGCGTCTTTTCGGCATCCCGGACTGCCGCTTCAATTGCGGGGTGTCCATCAACATCCACCCGCTTGCTGACGCGAACGTTGACCAGCTTCTGTGGATACCTCTGCATATTCTGCGTCAAATCGGCGAGCGGCTTGCCCGCTTGCTGAACGGCTGCGAGCGCCTGCAGGGCCGAAATGATGCCGTCGCCGGTGGTCGTTTTGTCCAGACAAATAACGTGGCCAGACGTTTCGCCGCCGATAATGCCGCCATGTTCCTTCAAAGCCGCCAGGACGTGCCGGTCGCCGACGCCGACCCGATGGAACTCGATACCGTGCTGGCGAATCGCCTTCTCGAGGCCGAGATTACTCATCACCGTTCCGACGACCGGCCCTTTCAGCGATCCCTCTGCCAGCCGTGACATGGCAATCAGATACACAAGCTGATCGCCGTCGACCAACGCACCCTCGTGGTCGACCATCACCAAGCGATCACCGTCGCCATCAAAAGCGATGCCAAGGTCGGCGCCGAGCGCGGTCACCGTACTCTGCAAGAGCGCGGGGCAGGTGGAGCCGCATCCGTCGTTGATATTCTTACCGTTCGGCGAGCAACCGATCGAAATCACGTCGGCGCCGAGGTCTGCAAAAACCCGCGGCCCGATCTTATAGGTCGCGCCGTTTGCGCCGTCCACGACGATCCGCAATCCGCTGAAGTCCACTGATTCAGGGATCGACTGCTTGCAAAACGTGGAGTACCGATCGACAGCGTCGTAGCGACGCTCAGCGCGCCCAAGACTCACCGACGAGCGCGTGATCGGCGGGTCATTGAGATACTTTTCGACGAGCTCCTGCTGGCCATCGGAGAGCTTCGAACCATCGCGGTCGAAGAACTTGATACCGTTGTCGTGGAAACTGTTGTGTGACGCGCTGATCACCACACCGAGATCGGCGCCCATCACTCGAGTCAGGTAGGCGATGCCAGGGGTGGGCATGACCTGCAGCAGCTTCACGTTGGCGCCGGCCGCAACGAATCCCGCTTCCAGCGCCGATTCGAACATATAGCCTGAAATGCGGGGGTCCTTGCCAACCACCACGCTACCACCGGGCGGAATAAGGGCACGCCCTGCGGCGCTCGCAAGACGCACCGCAAACTCGACGGTCATCGGACCGTCTCCTACCGAACCGCGAACACCATCGGTCCCAAATACTGTCGACATAGTCTTTCTGCCTGCTGTAGTACGCACTACACCGATTGAAGTGCGGCGACGATCTTCATCGCGTCGAGCGTCTCGGCAACGTCATGGACGCGCACCACCCGCGCCCCGCCTATGGCCGCAACCGTTGCAAGACTCACGCTGCCGGCCAGCCGCTTATCGACCGATCGACCCGTGATGTCACCGAGAAGCGACTTGCGGGATAACCCGACGAGCACGGGGTACCCGGCCGCTGCGAATTGTCCAAGACCGCTCAACAATTGCAAGTTGTGGGTCGTGGTTTTGCCAAATCCGAACCCAGGGTCAAGGAGCAAGCGGCCGCGCTCAATCCCGGCTGCCCGGCATACGTCAGCCCGAGCGTGCAACGTCGCCAGAACTTCCGCGACCACATCTGTGTAGGAGGGATTGTCCTGCATCGTGGCCGCGCTGCCCTGCCGATGCATCAAACACACGTCCGCATCGAGGTCCGCCACTGCGTTGACGGCGCCCTCCGCCCGTAGCGCATTGACGTCGTTTACAAGCGTTGCGCCCGCAAAGACGGCCTCGCGCATCAGCTGTGGCTTGCTGGTGTCGATGGAAATCGGCACGTCGGTGATGTCGCGCAGGCGTTGGATCACCGGCAGCGTCCGTCGCGCCTCCTCATCGAACGAGACAACCGCGGCTCCTGGCCGGGTCGACTCGCCGCCGACGTCAATAATGTCAGCGCCATCGGCGAGCATGCGCTCGGCATGGGCCACGGCCCGGTCCACCGAGTCGTGGCGCCCCCCGTCCGAAAATGAATCCGGCGTGACATTGAGAATACCCATGATCAGGGGGCGCGGTCCCGGCCGTCGCCACGGTCGGTCATGGCGCATCGTTTCGGATGGGGTCAAACCGAGCTCCAAAAAAACAAATGCGCGGTGCCCGCAAGGCACCGCGCATTGATCAATACCGTTGGCGCGTCGGCGTCAGGGAGCGCCCGCCGGGCCGCCGAGCGGTTTATCAGATGCCGTGGGTGACGGCGGGGGCGGCGACGACGGCGGTGTGTCGGAATTGTTCCAATCCTCCGGCGGGTCAGGCTCCTCGCCCTTCATGATCTGTGCGATTTGCTTGTCGTCAATCGTCTCGTACTTGATCAGCGCCTTGGCCATCAAATGGAGCTCGTCCATGTGGCCCTCAAGGATTCGCTGCGCGCGCTTGTAGTTGTCATCGATCAGCGTGCGCACTTCGGAGTCCAGCTTCTGACGCGTCTGCCCGGCGATCGTGATCTGATCCCCGTACATTGCATCGTCCTTGGTGTACGCCAACGGCCCCATCTCATCCGACAGACCCCACTTGCTGACCATATTGCGTGCAATCTCGCTAGCACGTTCGATGTCGTTCGAGGCGCCGGTGGTGACCCGCTCTTCACCAAAAATCAAGGCCTCCGCGATCCGTCCACCGTAGAGCGTGGAGATATTGCTCTCGAGGTGTTGCTTGCTCAGCGACAAGCGGTCCTCTTCCGGCAGGAACATGGTCACACCCAATGCGCGCCCGCGCGGAATGATCGTAACCTTGTAGACCGGGTCGTGCTCCGGCACGTTCAGCCCGACGATCGCGTGCCCCGCCTCGTGGTAAGCCGTCACCAGCTTTTCCTCTTCGGTCATGACCATGGAGCGGCGCTCGGCGCCCATCATGATCTTGTCCTTGGCCATCTCGAAATCGTCCATCGTCACGGTTCGTTTGTTCGCTCTGGCAGCGAACAGCGCCGCTTCATTAACGAGGTTCGCCAGATCAGCGCCCGAGAATCCCGGTGTACCCCGCGCGATGATCTGCGGCTGCACATCGTCGTCCACCGGCACCTTGCGCATGTGGACCTTCAGAATCAGCTCGCGACCGCGAACGTCAGGCAACGGCACTACAACTTGCCGATCGAAGCGACCTGGTCGCAGGAGCGCTTTATCGAGTACGTCGGGGCGGTTGGTCGCCGCGATGACAATGATGCCTTCGTTTCCTTCAAACCCGTCCATTTCCACGAGTAATTGGTTCAGAGTCTGCTCTCGCTCATCGTGTCCACCGCCGTATCCGCCACCCGGGCCGCGGTGCCGCCCCACAGCGTCGATCTCATCGATGAAAATGATGCACGGCGCGTGTTTTTTCGCATCTGCGAACATGTCCCGCACGCGGGAGGCGCCGACACCGACAAACATCTCGACGAAGTCGGATCCGGAAATCGTGAAGAACGGAACCTTTGCCTCGCCGGCGATGGCGCGCGCGAGCAGTGTTTTACCGGTGCCCGGCGGTCCGACCATCAACACGCCCCGTGGGATTTTTCCGCCGAGGCGCTGGAACTTGCTGGGGTCTTTCAGAAAGTCGACGATCTCGCCCACTTCCTGCTTGGCTTCCTCGACACCGGCGACGTCGTTGAAATTCACGTTGACCTGGTCTTCGGTCAGCATGCGCGCTTTCGACTTGCCGAACTGCATCGGACTGCGCCCGCCGCCGCCGCCCTGCATCTGTCGCATGAAATATAGCCAAACGCCAATCAAAAGAAGTACGGGGAGGAACTGAAGGAACAACTGAAAGAGAATGCTCTGCTTCTCGGATTCAGCGCGTGAATAGATCACGTTCTGCTCGTCCATCTCACCGATTAACGCTGCGTTGTCGTACTCCACACTACGCGTTTCGAACTCTTCGCCGCTTTTCAGTTTGCCGGTGATGCGTTGTCCGTCGTACACAACTACGGAGTCGACCTGGCCGTTCAGTAGTCGCTCGCGAAAATCGGAGTAGCTGATCTCGCTCTGACGCCCGCTCTGGGGGGTCAGACGCTCGAACACGGTCAGGAGCACCATGGCGATCACGAGCCACAGGATGATATTTTTACCTAGATCATTCAACGCCTTACTCTCCAAACCCAAAGCAGGTTGTTATCGATGTCAGGAACTGACGAGACGCGATGCGGCGGTGCGCGACCGGAGAAAACGGAAGCTGGCCCGCCCCCTCAAAACCACATGACAACCCATGACACGGAGCCAAAGGTGGCGGGCCAGATGATGCGCTGCAATAGCGCCTCACAATCCTAGACACTACTACAGCCGAAAATTTCGCGCCAGCAAATACGTCTCCCGGCTCTTCGCTCGCGAGGCCGCGGGCTTGCGCACCTTGACCACGCCGAATTTCGCGCGTGCTTGTTTGACATAATCATCAAACCCTTGGCCGTGAAAGAGCTTCGTCAGGAAGTCTCCGCCCGGTTTTAAGACCTGCGCCGCCGTATCCATCGCCAGTTCTGCCAAATACATCGCACGCGGCAAATCGACAGATTTCACCCCGGAGATATTGGGTGCCATGTCCGACATTACAAGGTCTGCGCCACCTTGAGTGGTCTCTGTGACCCAATCCAACGCCGCCTGCTCGGTAAAATCGACCTGTCGAAACAGAACACCGGCAACCGGACTCATCTCCAGCAGATCCAAAGCGAATACGCGTCCGGTGGATCCCACCTCACGCGCGGCCACCTGAGACCAGCCGCCCGGCGTGCTGCCGAGGTCCACTACCGTGCGTCCTGGCTTCAGGACACGATCGCGTTCATTGATTTCAAGAAGTTTGTAGGCTGCCCGGGAGCGATAACCGTCCACCTGAGCCCGTTTCACATACGGATCACTGACATGTTTGTCGTACCACCGGCCCATCACATCTTCCCTCGCGTGCTAGACTTCGCGCCCTTTTCACGAGAGCCCGGCATGCAACTTACCGAGCGGCACAAGAAGCACCTGCGCGCCCTGGCCCACAACGCGAAGCCGGTTGTGACCATCGGCGACAAAGGTCTGTCGAAAAACGTCCTGGCTGAGCTCGAAGCCGCACTCAAACACCACGAGCTAATCAAGGTGCGTGTGCGGGCCGGCGACCGCGATGGGCGGGATGCGCTACTCGCCAGTCTTTGCGAGCAGTGCCGCTGCACACTCATCCGACGGGTTGGCCACGTCGCAACTCTGTTTCGCCGCAACGCGCAAAAGCCGAAAATTGTGCTGGCGGGTTTGAAGGACCCGTCATAGGGCAATCCGGTCTTCAGATGTACTGCACCGACAGGACCTCGTAGGGAACCTGCCCGCCTGGTGTCGTAACCGACACCTCATCCCCTTCCCTCTTGCCGATCAACCCTCGCGCTATCGGCGATGTGACCGAAATCAGACCAGCTTTGATATCGGCCTCATCCTGTCCGACGATCTGATAGGTCACTTCCTTGTCGTTATCGATGTCATACAGGGTGACCGTGGAGCCGAAAATCACCTTGCCGCCTCCGTCGACTTCCGTGACGTCGATTACCTGAGCGTTGGACAATTTGCCTTCGAGATCCTTGATACGCCCCTCGATGAAACCCTGCCGCTCCTTGGCCGCGTGGTACTCCGCATTTTCCTTGAGATCACCGTGCTCGCGCGCCTCGGCAATGGCCTGGATGATCTCCGGGCGATCCTTGGTCTTGAGCTCTCTGAGCTCGTCTCTGAGCATTTGTGCGCCGCGCTCGGTCAGCGGGACTCGGTCCATCAGGCGATATCCTTGTGCAAGGTCTGCAGGCAGTTCACATCCAGCGCATCGAGGTGGTCCAGCGCCAGACAGCCGGCGTGGGCGCCGGATACGGTCGTATAGTACGTGATGTTGCCGCGAACGGCCTCGCGCCGGATCGCGTGGGACTCCTGTATGGCCTGTTTGCCCTCGGTCGTGTTGATGATCAGGTCAATATTGCCGTTTTTGATGGCATCGACGATGTGAGGCCGGCCCTCACGCACTTTATTGATGCGCGCGCACGGCACGCCCGCCGCGCGTAACGCCAGTTCGGTCCCGTGCGTCGCAATCAGCTCAAACCCGCGACCGTGTAGCAGCCGGCCCAGCTGCACCGCTGCGTCCTTGTCTCGGTCCCGCACGCTGATGATGACCGAGCCACCTGACGGCAACACCACGCCCGACGCCTGCCGTGCCTTGGCATAGGCTTCGGCGAACGAGCGCCCGGTCGCCATGACCTCCCCGGTCGATTTCATTTCAGGCCCGAGGATGGGGTCCGCGCCCGGGAACTTGAGGAACGGGAACACCGCCTCTTTGACCGAGTAATAACCCGGCGTCTTACGCTCCGTCATCCCGAGCGATTTCAGACTGTCGCCAGCCATCACGCGCGCAGCGACCTTGGCCAGCGGCACACCGATCGCCTTGGACACAAACGGCACGGTCCGCGACGCCCGCGGGTTCACCTCAAGCAAATAAATGTCGTCGTTCTGGATGGCGAACTGTGTATTCATCAGGCCGATCACTTTCAGCCCGTGGGCGAGCTTCACGACCTGATCACACATACGCTGCTGCACCTCGGCACTGAGCGTGAACGGAGGCAGTGTGCAGCTCGAATCGCCCGAGTGAACGCCGGCCTGCTCGATGTGTTCCATGATGCCGCCGATCAGTACATCCTCGCCATCGCAGATCGCGTCGATGTCGACCTCGACCGCCTGATCCAGAAATCGATCAAGAAGCACCGGACTGTCGTTGGATACCCGTACCGCGCTGCCGATGTAATCACTGAGATCCTTCGGCGTGAACACCACCTCCATGGCCCGCCCGCCGAGCACGTACGACGGGCGCACGACCAGCGGGTAGCCCACCTCGTCGGCCAGCTTCAGCGCCATATTGGGGTCCATCACGGTGCGGTTTGCCGGCTGGCGCAACGCAAGTTTGTCGACCAGCTTCTGGAACCGCTCTCGATCCTCGGCAAGATCAATGCTGTCCGGCGACGTGCCGATGATCGGTGCTCCGGCGGCCTCAAGATCACGCGCCAGTTTCAGCGGCGTCTGGCCTCCGTAGTGCACGATTACGCCCACGGGCTTTTCGATATCGATGACCGCCATGACGTCCTCGAACGTCAGCGGCTCAAAATAGAGGCGGTCCGACGTGTCGTAGTCGGTGGAGACAGTCTCGGGATTGCAATTGACCATGATGGTCTCGTACCCGGCCTCGCGCAGCGCGAGGGCGGCATGCACACAGCAATAATCAAATTCGATGCCCTGACCGATTCGATTGGGCCCGCCGCCAAGGATCATGACCTTCTTCCGATCGTCGGGCTGCGACTCGCACTCCTCGTCATAGCTGGAGTACAGGTAGGCGGTGGACGTGGCGAACTCCGCCGCGCAGGTATCCACGCGTTTAAACACCGGTGTGACGCCGTGCTTCAGACGTTTGGCCCGAATATCGGTTTCGCGGACGCCCAGCAACTCGGCGAGTCGCTTGTCGGCGAAGCCCTTGCGCTTCAAAGCCCTGAGGCGGCGGGCATCCAGACCGCTCTTGCCGTCATCGAGCACACGCTGCTCTTCAATGACGAGGTCCTCGATCTGGGCGAGGAACCATGGGTCGATACCGGTGCGGTCATGCACTGCATCCGCGCTGTGGCCGCGCCGAAACGCGTCCGCTACGTACCACAGCCGGTCCGCCCCCGGCATGCGCAGCTCTTCGAGCATCTCGCGCTCGGCATCGTCATCGCGCCGCGACCCCAGAATCGAATCCAGGCCCGAAACACCGGTTTCGAGACCGCGCAGCGCTTTTTGAAGCGACTCCTGAAACGAGCGCCCCATCGCCATGACCTCACCCACCGACTTCATCTGCGTGGTCAGGCGATTGTTCGCGTCGGGAAACTTCTCAAAGGTAAAGCGCGGAATCTTGGTCACAACGTAATCGATCGACGGCTCGAACGACGCAGGCGTCGCGCCGCCGGTAATGTCGTTACTGAGTTCATCCAGCGTGTAACCGATGGCCAGCTTCGCCGCGACCTTTGCAATCGGGAAGCCCGTGGCTTTGGAAGCCAGGGCCGACGAACGTGAGACCCGCGGGTTCATCTCAATCACAATCATGCGCCCGTCTTCGGGGTTGATCGCGAACTGGACGTTGGAACCGCCTGTCTCTACTCCGATCTTGCGCAGCACCGCCAGGGACGCGTTGCGCATGCGCTGGTATTCCTTGTCGGTCAGCGTTTGAGCCGGGGCTACAGTGATGGAGTCACCGGTATGCACACCCATCGGGTCGAGATTCTCGATCGCGCAAACGATAATGCAATTGTCATTGCGGTCGCGGACCACCTCCATCTCGAATTCTTTCCAGCCGAGAACAGACTCTTCGAGAAGAACTTCGGTGGTCGGCGACAAATCCAGGCCGCGCTTGACGATGTGCTCGAATTCCTCGCGGTTGTACGCAATGCCTCCACCGCTGCCGCCCATCGTGAACGAGGGACGGATGATGGTCGGGTAGCCGATCTCCGGCTGGCGTTTGAGTGCCGTATCGATGTCATGGACGACCATCGCTTGGCAGACGCCCAGACCGATCTCAACCATCGCTTGCCGAAACTGTTCCCGGTCCTCCGCCATGTCGATCGCTTCGCGTTTTGCGGCAATGAGCTCGACGCCGTATTTTTCGAGCACACCCTCGCGCACAAGATCGAGCGCGCAGTTCAGACCGGTCTGTCCGCCCATCGTCGGCAGCAGCGCGTCGGGGCGCTCGCGCTCGATGATCCGGGCCACGTTGGGCCATTTGACGGGTTCAATATATATGGCATCCGCCGACTCCGGGTCGGTCATGATCGTCGCGGGATTCGAGTTGACAAGAATGACGCGATAGCCCTCCTCCCGCAGCGCCTTGCAGGCCTGCGTGCCGGAGTAATCGAATTCACAGGCCTGGCCGATCACAATCGGTCCCGCGCCGATGATCAGCACGCTTTTAATGTCGGTGCGCTTCGGCATGTTCCTTCCTAACCGTTGGCGGCGTGTGAGGTGTCGCCGCGGGCCTCGTTCATCAACGAGACAAAGCGTCCAAACAAGGCCTGAATATCGTGCGGCCCGGGACTGGCCTCGGGATGGCCCTGAAAACCAAACGCGCGCCGGTGGCGATGGGCGATGCCCTGAAGGGAGCCGTCGAACAGCGACCGGTGCGTGGCCACCAGAGCGTCACCCAGACTCGCTTCGTCCACAGCAAAGCCGTGGTTCTGACTAGTGATGGCGACGGTGCCGTCGCTCACATCCTGCACCGGGTGATTCGCACCGTGGTGGCCAAACTTCATCTTGACCGTGCGGGCTCCGGCGGCGAGCGCGAGAAGCTGGTGACCGAGACAAATGCCAAACAAAGGCATGTCCGCCTCCAGCAAGCGGGATATGGTCTCGATCGCGTAATCGCACGGCTCGGGATCGCCGGGCCCGTTCGAAAGAAACACACCGTCGGGCGACATTGCCAGAATTTCGTCCGCGCCCGTGCGGGCGGGCACCACGGTTACGCGACACCCACTCTGCACGAGCAGACGCAGTATGTTTCGCTTGATGCCAAAATCCATGGCCACAACGTGGTGGACCGGCGGCGCGGCGTCGGCGATCAGTTCGCCGGCGTCCTGTTCATGGCACCAGATCGGCTCGTGCCATTCGTAGCTTGCAGCAGTCGAGACATGTTGCGCGAGGTCGGCACCCAGTAGTCCGGGAAAATCCCGCGCAAGCTGCACAGCCTGCTCGTCGGTGGCTGTGGTGCTAATGCAACCGCTCTGCGAACCGTGCTCGCGCAGGTGCCGGGTGAGCCGTCGGGTATCGAGGTCAGCAATGGCCACAACACCGTTGCGGCTCAGATAATCTGACAATGCAAGCTCTGATCGGTAATTGCTGGCGCGAAGCGGAAGGTCGCGGATGATCAGTCCGGCCGCCTGCACACCGCTGGACTCCTCGTCCTCAGAAGTGGCGCCCGTATTTCCGATGTGCGGATAGGTCAGCGTGACCAGCTGTTGACAGTAGGACGGATCAGTGAGGATTTCCTGATAACCCGTCATGGCCGTATTGAAAACGACCTCGCCGACGCTGGATCCCTCGGCGCCAATTGCTGTCCCATGGAACACGCTGCCATCTGCCAGCGCGAGAATCGCCGGTCGTTCCAAAGCGTCCCCCACCCGAAAAGTCACCCGCCGTCGCGGCGCGATAATACGTGAGCGACGGCCGATGTGTCCACGCGCATCAGCAATGATGGCGCCTGGTCGCCTGGCCTATCGGTCGTGATGACCGTGAACACTGGCGATGAAGTCAGCCATGTCATAAAGACCTGTGTTCTGGCGAGCGAGCCAGTGAGCCGCAAGGAGGGCTCCGCGCGCAAAGACACCGTGTTCATTCACACGGTGAACCACCTCGATACTGTCGTCGGCTCCGGAGAAGATCACGCGATGCTCCCCAGGGTGGCTGCCGGCCCGCACGGCGGCAAACCGAATGCTGGGCCGGGACCGTTCGCCGTCCTGCTCGTCTCTGGAACGAACGTCCTCGAGTTCTGCGCGCCACCCCGCCGCAACAGCGCGCCCGAGCTCCAACGCCGTACCGGAGGGCGCGTCCGTCTTTGTTCGATGATGCACATCAATGATGTCCACATCGTACGAAGCGCCAAGCACGCCTGCCAATGAAGTCAGGGACGCCATCATTCCGTTGACCGCCAGCGAGGTGTTGGCGCTGAACAGGACCGGCACCTGGCGCGCAGCATTGACCACACAGGCCTGTTCGTTCTCGTCCAGACCTGTGGTCCCCAGAAGCCACGGCACGCCCGCCGCAGCAATCGCGCCGGCGCGGGATTTCAGGCCTTTCGGTGTGGCAAAGTCGACGACGACGTCAACGCCGACAAGCGCGTTCGCCAGATCGTCGCGGTAGGCCACCGTCGATCCCACAACAGCAGAACCAACATCGTCGGCACCTGGCCGAACGAGCGCGGCGCCCAGCATCAGGTCGTCGCTGACAGAGAGACTCTGGATTAAGGACTGACCCATCCGCCCGCTGGCGCCAACAATGGCGACGCGGAGCGGCCCGTCATCCCGGTCGCTCAAGGGCGCAGGTCTTCGAAAAAGTCACGCACACTGTCGAGCCAGGTGCGCGTCTTGGGACTATGGTCAGAGCCGCCGTCGGTCAGCGAGTGCTCCAGTTTGGTCAGCAGATCTTTTTGTTCCTTCGTGAGGTTCACCGGCGTTTCGACCTGCACCCGGCACATCAAGTCGCCGGGCGATCCACCACGCACAGGTGCCACGCCCTTGCCGCGAAGGCGAAAGGTCTTGCCGGACTGGGTGCCCGCTGGAATCTTAAGCGACACCTGGCCTTTCAACGTCGGCGCCTCCACAGCGCCTCCGAGCGTAGCGGTGCCAAAGCTCACAGGGATTTCACAAGCGAGATTACTACCGTCGCGCTCGAAAATGGGGTGCGACCGTACACTGATCTCGACATAGAGATCGCCCGATGGCCCCCCGTTGCGGCCGGCCTCGCCTTCGCCAGAGAGCCGAACTCGATCGCCGGTGTCGATACCCGCCGGCACCTTGACCGATAAGGTCTTGGTGCGATGTAGAAGGCCGCTGCCACTGCAGGTCACGCACGGATCGGTGATGATCTGACCGCTTCCGCGGCACGCCGGACACGTCTGCTGCACAGAGAAAAAACCCTGCTGCATACGCACCT